>JBEKOI010000016.1:0-24442 GCA_049521915.1 Acidimicrobiales bacterium
GCCCACCCGGTGTCCAGAGCGCGATGTTGTAGATCTCGGCCCCCGGGAGGTAGCCGAGCACCGGTGACGGGTCGAGGCCCCCCCACCAGCCCCGATAGGTGAGCGGATCCCACGGCACCTGGCTGTAGTAGAGGTGCTCGTTGAGCACCAGCGGCACCGACTCGATCACCGCGAGCACCGCCCCGACGCCGACGACCAGCGGCACGACGGCTCTGCGGGCCCTCCACAGGTCGATCAGGTAGAGCGCACTGAAACCCAGCAACACCGGCACCAGCGGCCACGCGTACCGGCCGGCGAAGCTACCTCCGGTCTGGCTCCCGGGCTCGGTGCCGTTCCCGTAGACGACGGCGAAGGCGATGACGATGGTGGCCACGAAGACCAGCGGGATCCGGCGTCGCCAGGCCCACATGGCCGCCAGACCGAGGAGGATGATCGGCAGTTGGATGAGGATCCCGCTCCGCCGATCGAACAGAAGGGCCGACGATCGGGTCCAGGTCTCGACGCCGGAGAGGGCGATCGGGTTCTTGATGCCCAGCGGGTGGCCAAAGGCCCACAGGTTGAACGCCACCACCCCGAGCAGGCTGGCCAGGGCCGGAATGGCCAGCCACGCAAGTTCCCGGGCGACCATGATGGTTCTGCGGTAGGCCACCACCAGCACGATGACGAGAAGGAAGGTCATCGGGATGTTCTTCTGGGCGAGCCAGGGCAACAGGGCGAGGAGGACTCCCCCGGTGACGATCTGGGCGGTGGTGCACCCCTTCCGGACCTCGAAGAGGGCCACCAGGAAGACGACGACGGCGATGATCATCCCCGTCATCAGGTCCGGATAGATCTGGGTCGTGGCCAGGAGGTAGGTGGGGGCCAGGAACACCCCGGCCAGCGCGAAACGCCACGGTGAGGTGACCCCGGCGAGGAGGCCCACCAGGTGGACGATCCCCACGGCCAGCGTGGCCAGCAGGAGCATCAAGGCCAGCACGGCCACATTCGGCCCGCCGAGGACAGGAACGGCCAGCAGCACGGAGAGGCCGATGGAGTGGATGGGCAGGTAGAGATGGTGCTCCAGGACGGCCTGCCCGATCTCACCGGCCACGTTGGGTCCGGGCTTCTGGGTGAACGGGTAGATGATGTGATGGGTGATGATGTAGACGTAACCGGGGTTGCTGTTGAGCGTGAAGTCCCGGGCGATCGACTCGGCCTCGACCAGGTACTGGGGCTCATCGCCGTTGATGTGGATGCCCTGATGCCTGACGAGGGCCAGGGCGGCCGCGGATGCCCCCATCAGGCCGGCCACGGCGGCCAGGGCCGGCCACAGGGTCGGCCCACGTGAGCCCCGCAGGGGCGGCTCGGAGACGGGCGAATCGTCCTCTGGCAGGGATGATGCCTCGAGGGCCGAGGCTGGTGCGCCGATCATTTCGGCCCAACCATATGCGCGGAACGACCGGTTCCCGCGTTACCCAGGGCCCTGGTCAGGTCGAGATCCTGGCTGGCGATCGGCTCAGGCGGCGGGCCCGTCCGGCTCGTTTGGCCGCCGTGTAGATCTCCCGGTGGTCGGCGACCACACGGGCCCAGCGGAACCGACGGGCCTCCATGGCGGAACGATGGGCCAGGTCGCGCTGCAGATCGCTGTCCATCAGGACCCGTCGGACCCCGTCCTCGATGCTCAGGGGATCGTTGTCGACGACCAGGAGGGCGTCCCGTGAGTCGGCGAATATGGGGGCGTCGGTGACCACGATCGGCCGGCCCAGTGGCAGGATGAACCTGAGGGCGGCGCTGGAGGATTCCCCGGTCTCCTGGTAGGGGAGCACGATGGCGTCCGTCCCCCGGAGCAGGGTCCGGGCCACATCGTCGGAGAGGTACTCCGTGACCAGGAGCACCGTGTCCTCCATGCCGCGGGCCGCGATCTCGGCCCGGATCTCGGCCTCGTACTCCTTCGACTCGACGTGTGGATAGCGGGCACAGAGGGCGAGGAGGAGGAGATCGGGGAACTCGGCCCGCAGGGGGTCGACCGCCTTGACCAGTTCGAGGGTGCCCTTGTGAGGCAGCAGGAAGCCGAACGTGCCGACGACAGGACGCGACCCGAGCCCGAGCGAGGCGCGCACCTCCGCCGGCGAGAGCTCCGGGGCGGCGGCGGCACCGATCGGCACCACCGTCACGTTCTCCTGCAATCCCATCTCGGCCAGAAAGCGGGCATCGGACTCCTGGTGGACGATCAGCCGATCGACCTTGGCCAACGTCGACGCGATCTGGCGGAGCGTCAGCAGTTCGCCACGGTCGTCGTAGTCGCGGGTGCGGTGGAGCGTGACCACCACGCCCCGCTTCTCCAGCTGGCGTTCGATGAGGTCGGCCATGCGCTGGAATTCGAAGAACCCGAAATTGAACTGCACGTGCAGGACTTCGGCGTCGGTCAACCTGAGTTCGTCCTCCAGTCCCGAGAGGTCAGGGGTCCAGCGGTCCTTCCACGTTCGGCTCACACCGAGGTCGACGACCGGGTCTATGACCTTGGCATCGATATCGGCGAACAGGTCGAAGTCGAAGACGTGGCGCGAGTGCTCCACGATGTAACGGGTGTTCTCGGCGATGCCGCACCGCGAGTTCCAGGTGGTGACCATGGCCACCCGTTGGATCTCCGCCGAGTCCTCGAGATCGGCGATGAACTCCTCCCATCGCTGGACGGCCGCGTCCCACGAGAATCGGGTCGTGATCAGTTCGCGGGCTGCCTCGACCCGCTCCCTGACCGCCGGCCCGTCAGCGACGTCGACCATTCGCTGCAGCTCGAGCGTGAGCACGTCCCCGTCCGGCTCGGCCCAGATGGAATTTTCGAGATCCAGGTGGGTCTGGGCCTCTTCGAGCGTGTACGGGATGGTGACGGCCGTTTCCTCCGAGACGAAGTCAGCCAGGCCCGAGTAGGCCACGCTGATGACCGGTACGCCGGCCGCCATGGCCTCGGCCACCGGCAGGCCGAACCCTTCGCCACGGGCCGGATGGACGTAGCAGTCGGCCAGGCCGTAGAGCGCCTCGATCTCACGGTCGTCGAGGTCCCGGTCGATCCACCGCACGTCGGGTGGATTGGGGTGGGTGGAGCGCAGGCGATCGAGGACCTCCCCGACCTGGTTGTGAGGGTTGGGGAACGTCTTGAGGACCAAGGACACGTCGCTCGTGCCGTCGAACGCGGCGTAGTACGACTCGAGGAGAACATCGACCCCCTTGCGCGGGAAGGCCGAGCTGATGTGGAGGAAGGTGAACGACCGCAGGTCGACCAGCTCCGGGGCCTCGACCTCGGCGGTGGGATCGGGGATCTCCACCCCGTTCCCCACCACCCGTATCGGGATATTGACCCCGCAGTCCCGGAGCACGTCCCGCACGAAGACGGACATGACCCCGACGCCGTCCAGATACCGGTTGAAGTCCGCCACCACCGAGTCGGGAACCCGGCTCTCCTCCCATCCGAAGTACTCACAGGTGATCCCGCCGGGAGTGTCGATCACCCGGGGCGGATACATCTGACGGATGACGACGTCGGGGAAGGGGACCTCCGCGGACCGGGCGAACAGGGCGGCGGCCTCCGGATGCCGCTCGAGGTCCTCCGCGGCCGGCTCGTAATCGCCGGGGCCCTCGGTGGCATAGATGGAGACGGCCTGTCGTGGCGATCGGTCCAAACCCACGGCCAACTGCCGGTTCACCACGGCAAGGCTGTAGCTGGTCTCGAATGGACCCTGGATCTGGATCTCGAGCGGGACCGCCACCCCCGAGGCCCGGTCGATGACCCTGCGCAGGAGTGCCCTGCTATCGAAACTGCGGACCTGCTCGATCCGCGCCAACTGGCGTCCGATGAGCCGCTGTCGCAGTTCGGGATCGGACTGGATCGCCTGCACCGACGCGGCGACCACGGCCGGGTCCTTGGTGTGCAGCATGATGCCCGCCCCGCTCATCGTCTCAGGGATGGCGGCCGCACCGTAGGCGACCACCGGCACGCCGGCGGCCATGGCCTCGAGGATGGGTACGCCGAAGCCCTCGTGCTCGCTGACCGATACGAAGACCCCCGCACCGGCGAACGCCGACCTGAGCAGCTTGTCGGACACCTTGCCCATGATGATCACGTGATCGGCCACCCCGAGACGCTCGGCCTCGGACCTGACCACGGCCACATAGTCCGACGCCGCGGTGTCGCCGATCAACAGCAGCTGCGCCTCCTGATCGAAGGTCCTGTGGTAGTGGGCGAAGGCGGTGACGAGGTCGTGCTGGCACTTGTTCCCGATGATCCGTCCGACGTAGAGCCAGTCGTTGGATCTGACGCCGGTCCCGGTGTTGACATCGGCGAACTCACTGAAGTCGACCCTGACCGGCAGCACCTCGACCCGGCGGAATCCCACAGCCAACATCTCCCGCCGGTTGAAATTGGAGTCGGCGATCCCGAAGAGGGAGCGGCGGGCGAGGGCCATGAGCTGTTCACGCCCGAGTCGGATGTGACGGCGTGTGACCTCGTTGTCGAAGTACTGCTCCGGTGTGACGTTGTGGTACACGGTCACGATGTCGTTGGGGAGTGAGATGACATCGTCAAAGGCGTCGTAGCCCATCGAGTGGTGCAGAAGAAGGAGGTCCGACTCCGAACCCCCGTAACCGTGTACCGAGCGGATACGGTCCTGGAGGCCGGGCGCGATGTGCTCGGCGAAGATCTCGGATTCGAGCCCCAGCTCACGCAGAAGCCGCTGCAACTGGAACATCTGATTGGTGATCGCGTCTCCCACAGCCGTTCCGGAATGGAACTGGTGGACTGCCCGGTACTCGATCACTTGGAGGCGACGATGACGTAGTCCTGATGCCCGAACACGTTTTCGAGCAGCGCGCCCACCGCTTCCCCCACCGGACCGGCGGGAAGCTCATCGGTCAACCCCAGCAGGGGGTGCGGTGACCGCTCTTCGAGCTCCACCGACCGAAATCCAACCTGTTCGCAGATGTAGCGCAACGTCTCGGGATGGACGGGTCGGACATGGGAGGTGTCGGCGTAGAAGTGGTTCCCCAATGCGTACGAGCTCCTCGGGTTGATGGTCTCGATGACCAGGACCCCACCGGGCTGGAGTTTCTCCTGGGCCAGGAGGATGAGCCGCTCCAACTCCGGAGTGATCAGGTGTTCGACCACCTGGGCGCAGAAGATCCCCTTCAACGAGTCGTCATCCAACCGCGACAGGTACTGGATCCCGTCATCGACGACCGCAGGGAGCCCTCGGGAGTTGCAGGCCTCGATCATGTCGGGATCGGAGTCGACGCCCATCACCTCGTGACCGGCCTGCTCCAGAATGGACAGCATCTCACCGCGGCCGCAACCGATGTCGATGATCTGCCCCGGTACCGAGCTCGGGGGGAACAGCTTGAGATAGCGCTCCTGCGACGCCCGGAGCTCGTCCGTACTGCCCCTGAACCTGTCCTCGAAGCCCACGTAGTCGATGTCGGCACCCGTCGTCCCGACCGCCCCCAGGCGATCGAGGATGGACGTGATTTCCCTGGTCAGCGGCCGGATGTCGGTCTGCAGCGCGGAGTGTTCGATCTTGTTCCACTGCGTGGCCAGGTCATCGGCCAGACCGGCCACGTCCCGGCGGACGAGGTTGGTCCGCTCGATGGCAGCCACCAGCTGCATCTTGAGCCGGATGACCTGCCGGCGCAGCTCATCGAGCTCGTTGTCGATGCGGTAGACGGCGTTGTACGCCTGAGCCGAGAATTCGATGCCCTGGCTGTCGAGCTGCTGCTGAAGGATCCACCGGGGCTCGACGTACCAGCTCGTCGCCTTGCGCACGGCGCGCTTGACGACGGAGCCCGCCCGGCCGCGGAGGCCAACGGTCCCGCCGATCTCCGGAGGATGCATCTGGCCGTGGATCACCCGCATGGAGTGGATGGGGACATCCAACGGCGCCACCGGCGCCGCGGGATCCGCCGAGGCGGCACCGGGTGTCTGGCTCCCGGAATGGACGGCCTCGAGGAGGTGCTCGATCCTCTCGACCAACACGTCGGCCGATATCACCTGGCCATCGACGTCAAGCATTTGCACTCCCAGGGTAGGGTCACGGCTCTCGGCGACAGCCATCCGGGACAGTTTATCTGCCAAGAATTAGCGGACGGCCCGATTGACGGCACATCTTCGGCCGGACGGGGCACAGCTTCGGTCCGAGGGAGCGTGCGGCGGGAGGCCGCCATCCAGAAACCGACCTGCTGCCATCAGCCTTCGAGCAGTCCGGCCACCATCCCATCGAGGATGTCGGCCTCCGAGACCAGACAGTCCCTGAATCCGAAGCGGTCCATCACCAGGTCGAGGATCATCGCTCCTCCCACGATCACGTCCTCCCGCCCTGGCACCATGCCGGCCCGGTCGAGCCGTGCTTGTGTGACCTCTGTGGCCAGCGTCCGGTACCAGAGCCGCACCTCGTCGATGGTCAGCACCGAGTGGTGGACGCGGTTGCGGTCGTAGTCGTCCAGTCCCATCTGCAGGGACGCCAGCGTGGTGACCGTACCGGCCAGCCCGACCAGGCGGCGCGCCGTCTGGAGTCGCGGCTCGTCGGCAATGGTCGTGTCCAACATCTCAAGCACCATCGACTGGGCCCGGCCCATCTCGTCCGGTGACGGCGGGTCCGAGTCGAGAAACCGCTCCGTCACACGCACGCATCCGATCTGCATCGACACGGCGGCCAATGCCGGATCATCCGGCCCCGATCCCGCCACCAGCTCCGTCGAGCCGCCACCGATATCCAGGATCAGAAACGGGCCGTCATCGGGATCGAGGTCGGAAACCGCGCCGGCCATCGACAGTCTCGCTTCTGCCGTCCCATCCAGTAGTTCGGGCGTGACCCCGGCCGTCTCGCCCGCGGCTCTGAGGAACTCATCGCCGTTCGACGCATCCCGCGCTGCCGACGTGGCCACCAACCGGCTCCGGACCACCCGCAGCCCGTGCATGACCTCTCGGAACTCCGACAGCACCGAGAGACAGCGGTCCATGGCATCACCCGAGAGCTTCCCGGTGGCGTCGACGCCCTCGCCCAGCCTGGTGATCCGCATCAGGCGCTCGAGGGGTCTGCCCCGGGCGTCGACGACGAACAACCTGGTGGAATTGGTCCCACAATCGATGGCCGCCACCGGACCAACTGCGCGCATGGGGCCCTTGCTACCACGACCCGGGTGGCCTCACCACCCCGGGACACCTAGCGCCTCGGGCCGGTCGGCGACCGCGGCCCGTCGTTCAGGTCGGGTGGAGGCCGATCCGTTGCGCCGTCCACTCGCCGACCGGATCGTCACCCCCGGTGAGCCACCAGGCCAGATGGGCGTGCAGGCACTTGACCCCGGCCCTGGTGCCGCCCACCCCCCCCGAAGGCCTCGGTCCGCGGTGGTCGTCGGGGATGAGGGCATCGCGCTCGTCGGCGTAGCGGGCATGGGCGGCGGTGATCCGGCCCATTCCCACCTCGGTTTCGGCCTGTCGGACACCTCCTGTCGACTCGATCCGGCTCACCGCCTCCCGAAGGTCGGGGTCGACCAGCCAGAAGCGGGTGGGCATCGGCGTGCCGTCGAAGAGGAACGGCGCATTGGCGATGACCGCCGGGGTGCCGTGCTGGGTACGGACCACCACCTCGAACTCGCCGGCAGGTTTCCGGCCGAGGAGCTCTGTCACCGCCTCGAGGTCTGACGCCGACGCGTCGCCGGCCCCGGCTCCGGCCGGGGGCCGCCCGGTCACTTCCAGAATTCGAGCGTGTCGGCCACCCGGGACCAGAAACTCGACTGGCTCGATGCAGCTCCGGCATCACCCGTCGATGCGCCATCCGTGGGCGCTCCTTCGGTGGCGCCGGTACCCCCATTCGCTCCGGTGGAGCCGGAGGTCGAAGGCGTCCGGGGAAGTCCCGGGTCCGGTGACATGTCAGGAGCGTCTGCCGGAGACACGAGCGGTTGGTCCCCAGGGTCACCCGACGCCGACCTTCCCGCGGTGGCCGACGTCGCCTTGCCGGACGGGGGGAGCACGTTGTAGAGCGTCTGGTTCGGCAGTACCAGCTGATAGTCCTGACGGGCCAGCCGATCGATCTCGGTGGTGGAATTGAGCTGTTGGTTCTGTTCCGACAACGCTCGGTTGGAGCTCTGAACCTGATGGAGCTGCGCCGCCTCGGCAGACAGCTGGTGGTGCTGTGAAAGAAGGGTCGGAAGGGGAAAGTTGGTGGCGAGGACGGCAAGGGCGAAAGCGGCGGCCAACGCCACGGGAATCCGGCTCCGACGGGTGAGCGGCGACACCGGCTCGCGCGGTCGCTCGTTCGGTCGCTCTTTCGATGGTGCCTTCGATCGTTCTTTCGATCGTGCCCTCGGTCGCTCTTTCGATCGTGCCTTCGACAGGCTCGTGCCGGCGCGCCGCCGGACGGCCCGGAGCCGGGTGAGGCGGCTTGATCGGACCGAGCTCTTCGACTTCGGCTTGGCCGGGCCCCTGGCCGGTGCCTTTTTTTCCTTGGCTCGCTTGGAGCGAGCGTGGAGGCGGGCACTCACCGGTCGGGCCTCCACGAGGCCATGGCCTCGCCCCCGTAAAAGGCCGCAGACTCCCCCAGCACCTCTTCGATCCGCAACAGCTGGTTGTACTTGGCCACCCGGTCCGAGCGGGCCGGTGCCCCGGTCTTGATCTGACCGCAGTTGGTGGCCACGGCTAGATCTGCGATGGTGGTGTCCTCGGTCTCCCCCGAGCGGTGTGACATGACGCACCTGTAGGAGGAACGGGTGGCCCGAGCCATGGTTCCGAGCGTCTCGGTCAGGGTTCCGATCTGGTTCACTTTGATCAGCACGGCGTTGGCCGCGTGCGAATCGATGCCCCGCTGCAACCGGTCCTCGTTCGTCACGAAGAGATCGTCGCCGACCAGTTGGATCGTCTGGCCCAGAGCCTCGGTGAGTGCGACCCACCCGTCCCAGTCGTCCTCGGCCATCCCGTCCTCGAGGGACACGATGGGATAGCGGGCCACCATGTCCACCCAGTACGCCACCATCTCGGACGATGTGAGGGTCCGGCCCTCACCGGCGAGCACATACCGGCCATCCTTGTAGAGCTCGCTGCTGGCCGGATCCATGGCGATGGCCATCTCGGTGCCAGGAACCCGATCGGCCGCCTCGATCGCCTCCACCAGGATCTGGACCGCCTCCTCGTTGGAGGAGAGATTGGGGGCGAACCCTCCCTCGTCGCCGACCGTGGTGGAAAGACCCCGGACCTTGAGCACGCCGGCCAGGGAATGGTAGGTCTCGACCCCCCAGCGCAGGGCTTCGGAGAACGACGCGGCGCCAACCGGCATGATCATGAATTCCTGCAGATCGATCGAATTGTCGGCATGGACGCCGCCGTTCACCACATTCATCATCGGAACGGGGAGCACGTGAGCGTCCGAACCGCCGACGTAGCGGAACAGGGGAAGCCCGAGCTCGTCAGCCGCCGCCTTTGCCGTGGCCAGGGAGACACCGAGCACCGAGTTGGCCCCCAGTCGGGCCTTGTTCGGGGTGCCGTCGGCATCGATGAGCGCCAGGTCCACCCCGCGCTGGTCGAGGGCATCGAAACCGTCGAGGATGTCTGCAATTTCGCCGTTGACGTTGGCGACCGCCCGTTGCACCCCCTTGCCCCGGTAGCGTTCGGTCCCGTCGCGGAGCTCCACCGCCTCGAAGGATCCGGTCGATGCCCCGGATGGGACGATGGCCCTTCCGACCGACCCGGAGTCGAGCACCACTTCGACCTCGACGGTCGGATTACCGCGGGAGTCCAGAACCTCCCGGCCGATGACCTGCTCGATCGCGCTCACTGTATGTCGTCACTCCTGTTGCCGGTCCGGGCAAAACTACCACCCGGGACCTCCCGGACCTGGTAATTCTCCGAATATTGACGGGGACCGGAGATCCGGACACCCCGATCATCCACGCTCCTCGACCGAGGTCCGAAAGCTCGCCGCCCGAGCTCGCAGTGCCGATTCGGGGTCGATTCCGAGCGATCGGGCCACGTTGACCAGTGCGAAGAGCAACTCGCCGAGCTCGACTGCGTGGTGGGAACGTCCCCCCTGGCCGTCGGCGATCCCCTCGACCTCGAGGTTCGGTGCGTTCGTTCCGGAGGTGCCGGGATCCGCCGCCCCGAGCTCCGAGACGCCCCTGGCCACGCGTGCCGCCTCATCGGCCAGGCTCGGCAGCACCATGCCCACGGCCAATGCCTTGCGTTGCAATTTGGCCGCCAGGGACAACGCCGGCAGCGCGGCCGGAATACCCTCCGTCACGCTCGAGCGATGCTTCTCCGACTTCTTGAGGGCTTCCCAGTTCGTGGCCACCTCGTCGGCCGTGGCCGCGTCCAGGTCGCCGAACACATGGGGATGGCGGGACACCAGCTTGTCGTGCACCCCGCGAGCCACATCGGCCAATGTGAAGCGCCCGGCCTCGGCTCCCAACATGGCGTGGAAGTACACCTGGAAGATCAGGTCCCCGAGCTCTTCTTCGAGGTCCGCGACCGCTTGTTCCTCTCCCTCGTCCTGTTCGTCACCCTCGTCACGGCGGGGGCTGGTCGTGGCTCCACCCGGGGCTGCGGCGTCGATGGCGGCCAGGACGTCGATGGCCTCGAGTACGTCGTAGGACTCCTCGAGGAGGTGACGGGCCAGCGAACCGTGCGTCTGCTCACGGTCCCACGGGCACCGCTGCCTCAGGGTGTGGACGAGCTCGTCCAGTCGGACCAGCTCGGCGGCGACAGGGGTGGCCAGGTGCGGTATCCACAACGAGGTCAGGTGGTCCGGGACGAACGAGCGGTCGAGGTCGTCCCATGCCAGCTCCCGGACCAGCTCGTCGGAGAGCCCGAGATGATGGAGAACGGTGACCGTGTCCGAAAGGGTCGGCTCCACCGAGAGCTTGATGGCCGAGAGCACCGACGGGTTCCAGCACTGGGCCACCAGGAGCGGCCCTGACTGCCCCGCCGCCTCGACAGCGAACGCCTCGCCGTCGACCACTTTGACACCGGCGGTCACGGGATCCACACCGACCCGGGCGAAGGCCAGATCGAGGAAGGACACCGCAGGATGGACCTCCAGGTCGATCTCACCTCCAACCACCGCGAGGTGCTCCCGGAGCAGGGCCACGGTTCGCTCAGCCACCGTCGGCGACCCGGGTACCGCATAGACCACCCTCGTCCCCTGCCCCGGGTGGCGGCCGGCGACGCCGGCAGCGGCGACCGACGTTGCGGCCACGATGTCGGCGACGATGGCCCGGTACACC
Organism: Acidimicrobiales bacterium; assembly: GCA_049521915.1. Taxonomy (GTDB): domain Bacteria; phylum Actinomycetota; class Acidimicrobiia; order Acidimicrobiales; family RAAP-2; genus Bog-756. The sequence goes on from JBEKOI010000016.1 coordinate 11,233, forward strand.
TGGTCGAAGGATTCGGCCCGCTCGTAGTGCAGGTCGAACGAGCGCGCCCCGGCAAAGGCCTCCGCCGACGGATGCCGGCTCGTACGCAGGAACACCACATCGGCTCGGGCGATGACGGCCAGGGTATTCGCGGTGATCAACTCGGGACCGGCTGGACCCATTCCGACCACATCGATCCGGGGAGGGGTCGTTGGACGGGCCGACGGCTCGGTCACCATGGCGGCCGCCGCCCCGGGAGGATCAGTTGCCGGTCCCCGAGCCCACCGTCAGCGGCGGCTCGGTCGTGGAGCTCGGTGACCCCGTGACCGCGGCCAGCAGGTATTGCGGCGGGGGCGCGACAGGAGGCACGATCGTGGTCCGGTCCCACGTCCCGTACTGCGGATCGACCGACACGTTGGAGCCGTGGGCGAAGGCGATGATCTCCTTGCTGACCCGGTCGACGTTGGCAGTGGCCTGGAGGAGCTCGCGCCGCACCACGGACTCGACGGCCGAGAGCGGTTCGACGGTCTGACTGGTGACCTCGTAGATGAACCACTGGCCCGTTCCGGAGTTCTGGACCGGCGCCAGGGGCTGGCCCGGGATGACGTTCTGCTGCTCGAGGTCCTGTTCCACGCCAGCCTGGGTGTAGTTACAGCCCAGCGATCCGCCGTTGGCCGCTGTCTGCGTATCGATCGAGCTCGATTTGGCCACGGTCGCGAACGGCGCCCCCGCCTTCAACTCGGTCACGATCTGATTGGCCGCACCCTCGGAGCTGGTGACGATCCGGCTCACGCAGTCCACTGTGAACTCCGGCTTGTTGGCCACGTAGTAGTCGAGTATCGCGTCGGCTGAGAGATCCGCCCCGTCGGCCAACAGTTTCTCGTCATAGGCCTGGTTGAGCACCTGAGCGTCGCTCACCGATCTCGGTAGGCCGGTCAGGAGCTGGTCCCCGGTGAGACTCGAACCATCCGGGCTCTCGCAGAAGGACGTCGACCCGGACGAGGTCGACTGCTGTACTGCCGCGCTGATCTCCCCGTCGAGCGTCTCGGCGAAGTCGGATCTGGCCGTCGAGAGATCGGATGACGAGACGGTCAGGCCCCTGGACACGGCGTACTGCTCGGCGAGGAGCTGGCCCACCTGGCTCTCGAGCACGGCACCGGCGAATGCCGTGGTGTAGGTACCGGGCCCGCCTGCGCCCTGACCCGAGGCCGAGGTCAACTGCGGGTTCTCGAGCTGGAGGAGGCACGCCCCGTACTGGGTGCTCTCGAGCGTACGGAGCTGGCTGTTGAGACTGCCGGTCGAAATGGTCGTGCCGTTGGCCGTCGCCGCCGTCGGGGTCACGTTACAGGCCGACGCCAGAGCGCCCGAAGCGATGAGCAGGCCGACGGCGGCCCCGGCTAGTTGGCGTTTCACGGCGGTGATGCTATCGGCTGGCTGAAGCAGCCCGACTGCGCGGCGGCGGCTCGTCGACGGATGGGGTCGGCGTCGACCGGACCGCAAGGATGCAAGGACCGGAAGGACCGGAAGGACCGGAAGGGGACCGGAAGGACGGATGCACAGGCCCACGCAAGAATTTCGGAATTGGCCGAATTATCGGTCACAGCCGATAGGGAACCATTGCGGACCAGGCCGAATTATCGCCTGGAGCCGATAAAATGCCCGATTCCGCAAACCGAACCACCGTGTCCGCTCAGACCGGACCAGCTGTCCGGTCAGCCCGCCGGAGGCACCAGCTCCCTCAGCAGCTCCACCAACAGCGGGGCGAACTCCGAGCCGTGGGCCGGCATCGCCATCGGCGCCAACAGCCGATGGAGATCGGGCTGATACGTGGCCCCGGGGGCCAACCGGCGCAACCGGACCTCAGCCGATGCCGGCAATGTCAGCGGTGACAGTTTGACCGTGGCCGGCCTCCCCCCAACACCCTGGCCCCCACCCACGCCGGTTCCGGAACCGCCCATCCCCCGTCCCGGAACGGTCACCGTGACATCGGTGATCCCCAGCCGTAGGCACTCGACCCTCAGCCGGGCCACTTCGATCAATGCCCGGGCCGGCACGGGCAACGGACCGAAGCGATCCTCCCACTCGGCCCGGACATCGTCGATCTGCTCGGCGGTCCGAACTGCGGCCAGCCGCCGGTAGGCCTCGAGGCGCACATCCTCTGCCTGCACGTAGTCGGAGGGCAGGTGGGCGGCATCGGGCAGGTCGAGCGAGAGTTCCACCGGCTTCGGCCGGGGCTCCCCTTTGAGCTCGGAGACGGCCTCGGCCACCAGTTGGACGTAGAGGTCGTAGCCGATGGCGGCGATATGACCGGACTGGTCGCGCCCGAGGAGGTTGCCGGCACCCCGGATCTGCAGGTCGCGCAAGGCGATCTTGAATCCGGAGCCGAGCTCGGTATGGTCGCCGATCGTCCGCAGGCGCTCATAGGCCTGTTCGGAGAGCACCCGGTCGACCGGGTGGAACAGGTAGGCATAGGCCCGCTGCCCGGCCCGGCCGACCCGACCCCGGAGCTGGTGGAGCTGGCCGAGCCCCAAGAGGTCGGCCCGGTCCACCACCAGGGTGTTCACCATGGGCATGTCGATACCGGATTCGATGATCGTGGTGCACACGAGGACGTCGTACCCGCCCTCCCAGAAGTCGAGGACCACCTTTTCGAGGGACCCCTCGTCCATCTGCCCGTGGGCCACGGCCACCCGGGCCTCGGGTGCCATCCGCTGTACGCGCGTGGCCACCGCATCGATGTCCTGCACCCGGTTGTGGACGTAGAACACCTGTCCTTCTCGCAGGAGCTCCCGCCTGATCGCCTCCGACGCAGCCGCCTCCTCGAACTCGCCGACGTGGGTGAGGATCGGTCGCCTGGCCGCCGGAGGGGTGTTGACCATCGACAGGTCGCGGATTCCGGTCAGTGCCATTTCCAGGGTGCGGGGAATCGGGCTGGCGGTGAGGGTGAGGACATCGACCCCGTCAGCCAGGGCCTTGATCGACTCCTTGTGGCTGACCCCGAACCGCTGTTCCTCGTCCACCACCAAGAGCCCGAGCTTCTTGAAGGTGACGTCACCTCCGAGCAACCGGTGGGTCCCGACAACCACGTCCACCGAGCCATCGGCCAATCCGGCCAACACCGCCTTGGCCTGGGCGTTGGTCAGGAACCTGCTGAGCATCTCGACCTTCACCGGGAACGGTGCGTAGCGGTCGGCGAAGGTCTGGGCGTGCTGACTGGCCAACAGCGTCGTCGGTACCAGGACGGCGGCCTGGAACCCGTCCTGGACCGCCTTGAACACGGCCCGGATGGCCACCTCGGTCTTCCCGAAGCCCACATCACCGCAGACCAGCCTGTCCATGGGCTGGGGCCGTTCCATGTCGGCCTTGACCTCTTCGATGGCGCGGAGCTGGTCGGAGGTCTCCACGAACGGGAAGGACGATTCGAGCTCGGCCTGCCATGGGGTGTCCGGGGCGAAGGCGTGCCCCGGGACCTGGAGCCGGCGACGGTAGAGGGCCACCAGTTCCTCGGCGATCTCGTGCACCGCCGCCCGGGCCTTGGAGCGGGCCCGCTGCCACTCGGATCCGCCCAGCCGGCTCACGGTGGGCGAGTCGCCACCGGCGTAGGGCGTGAGCAGCTCGATCTGATCGGTGGGCAGGTACAGCTTGTCCGCCCCTCGGTACTCGAGAAGCAGGTAGTCGCGGGTGGAGCCCCCCATGGTCCGGGTGACCATGCCCCCGTACCTGGCCACCCCGTGCTGACGATGGACGACATAACTGCCCGGGGCCAGATCGTCGAAGAAGCCGTCGACGGGCCGGGCCCGGGTCCGGGCCTGGCGGTGGGGACGGCGGCGCCCGGTGACGTCGGATTCGGCGAGCACGGCGACTCGGGCCCCGGGCAGGACGAAGCCGCGATCCACCGGGGCGACAACGATGCGGGCACCCGGAACGGTCAGATCGAGCGATCCGTCGGGAAGGTCGGGCGCGGCCGGTACCGACAGGCCCTCCTCGGCCAGAATGCCCGAGAGGCGCTCCGCCCCGCCGCGGCTCGATGAGCAGAGGACGACGGAATACCCGTCGTCGACGAGGGCGGAGACCTGGCCGGCCAGCTTGGACCCGTCGCCGAGGATGGGCTCCCACCCCCGGCTCTCGACGAAGGGGATGTCCGGCCCCTCGGCCGTGGGCACCAGTGAGACGACCCCGGACGGGGTGCCGGTCAACAGGCGGTCGAAGGCGACGTGCAGGCGGGGTGCCCCGTCACCGGCTTCGAGTCCCCACGTGCCGGCCAGCGCGTCAGCCAGTGCCGACTCCTCATCGAGCAGCTCGCCGGCCCGGTCGCGGACCCGGCGCGGTTCGACCAGCACCACCAGCGCATCGTCTCCCAACAGGTCGGTGATCAGCTCCTCGGTGTCGGCCAACCACGGAAGCCACGACTCCATGCCGTCGAATTGGTCGCCGTCGGCCAGTCGATTCCACTGGTGGCGTCCCCAGGGTGCAGAACCGACCAATCCCGCGGCCCGCCGGCCCATCGCCTCGTCCACCAGCAGTTCGCGGCAGCCGAACAACTCGATCTGGGCCAGATCGTCGATCGACCGCTGGTCGGAGACGTCGAACCGGGTGAGCCGATCCACCTCGTCTCCCCAGAGGTCGATCCGGACCGGCTCCTCCGAGGTGGAGGGGAACACGTCGACGATGCCGCCCCTGACGGCGAGCTCGCCCCGGTGCTCCACGATCGACTCACGTCGATAGCCCATGCCGACCAGCCGCCCGACCAGCTCGTCGACCACGATCTGGTCGCCCTTGGCCACCACCACCGGACGGGCCGCCGAGCGCCAGGGCCCGAGGCGTTGGAGTACCGCTTTGATCGGGGCCACCACGATTCCGGGGACATCGGCCCCCTGAGCACCGCCCACCTGCCACAGCAGCCGGAGCCGGCGACCCATGGTCGACACGTCGGGACTGACCCGCTCGAAGGGCAGCGTCTCCCACGCCGGGAAGACCTCGACCGTCCCCGTGCCTTCGAGGAGCTCCGGGCCGCCCCGGGTGAAGGCCTCGAGGTCGTGGGCCAGCTGATCTGCCGCCGCGCCGGTGGCCGTCACCACCAGGACGGGCCGGCGCGTGCCCAGGCGGATGAGTCCGGCCAGCACAAAGGCCTGGGCCGGCGTGGCCACCGCCAGGGTGGCATTGGACGCGCCCACGACCCGCGCCATGGCGGGCTCGTTGCGCAGCAGAGGAGGAAGCGAGCGGAGGCTCACCGGTTCAGGGTATCGGGACCAGCTCCCGGTGTTGACAGCAGGGCTCAGCGACGCCGGGGTTCCCACCGGAACCGGCGGGCCGTGAACAAAAGGGCACCTGCCGCCCAGAGCAGCATCACCGTCAGGTCGTGGACGCGCAACCCCGATCCCGGACCCCGCTCGAACCCGTGCACGAGGGCGATGATCAGGTGGCGGACGGGGAAGTAGTCGGCGATCCTCGACAGCACCGAACCGTTGCTCAAGGGGTAGAAGACGCCGGAGATGAACACGATCGGGAAGTAGATCCCGTTGATCACTGCCGGGGCCGCGTCGGCGTTGGTCACCAGGATCGTCACGGCCATGCCCAACGCGCAGAACGTGACGATGCCGATCAGCAGCGTCAGCAGCACCGCCAGTAGGTGATAGGGGAAATGGAGGTGGTAGAAGACCATGCCGATGCCGACCACCAGCACGGTGAGCACTGCCACGTTGATGATGACGCTCCCGATGATGCCTCCCATGTAGGAGCCGATGGAGATCGGGGTACCCCTCATGCGCTTGAGCACTCCCGAGTCGCGGCGCAGGCAGATGGTCATCCCCAGGTTCGTGTAACAGGCCGCGATCAGGCCGAAGGTCAACATGGCCACCACGACATACTGGGAGTACTCGAGCGTCGTGCCCGGCACGAGGGACGACCCGGCCGACGTGCCCACGACCACCAGGAAGACCACCGGGAACATGAGGGTGAACACCGCCGCCATCGGGTTCCGCCAGTACGCCCTCTGTTCGTAGCGAACCTGATTCCTGGCGATGGCGAGGTCGTTCACGGCGTGGTCGGCCCGGTTCCCACGCCCCCGGGCGCCCCTCCGCCGGCGCGCGCACCCCCGGTCAGTTCGAGATACACGTCCTCGAGCGACGGCCGGTTGACCACCAGCCCCGAGAGCACCTCGCCACGCCCCATCGCCCATGCAGTCAGGGCATGGAGCACGGCCGTGGGCTCGGTGATGTGGAGCTCCACGAATTCCCCACGTCTCTCGGGGACGAGCCCGGCCGGCAGGGGCAGGTCCCCGAGGGAGGTTCCGACCGGGAGGATGAAACGCACCGTGGTCTCGCCGCGGTCCCGGCCGCCTAGGGTGTCCGGGGATCCAGAGGCCACCACCTGGCCGGCGGCGATCACCGTCACTGTGTCCGCCAGCTCCTGGGCTTCGTCCATGTAGTGGGTGGTGAGGACCACGGTGCGGCCCTCGGCGCACAGGCCCCTGACCACGTCCCAGGCCTCCCGTCGGGCGGACGGGTCGAACCCGGTGGTGGGCTCATCCAGGAAGATGAGCTCGGGGTTGCCGACCAGGGCCAATCCGAGGTCGAGCCGGCGCTGCTGCCCGCCCGAGAGGTTCTTGACCCGGGCCTTGGCCTTGGCCCCGAGACCGACCAGCTCGATCACCTCGCCCACCCGACGTGGCGAAGGGTAGAGGCCGGCCCGCTGGGTCACCACCTCGCTCACGGTGAGGTAGGGGTCGACGGCGCATTCTTGGAGGACGATGCCCACCTTGGCCCGAAGACTGCGGTCGCGGCGCTCGGGGTCCACCCCGAGGACCGAGACCTGGCCCGCATCACGGCGGCGGTAGCCCTCGAGGATCTCGACCGAGGTGGTCTTGCCGGCGCCGTTCGGTCCGAGCAGGGCCAGCACCTCACCGCGGCGGACCTCGAAATCGATGCCACCGAGAGCCACGAAGCTCCCGTACGACTTGGTCAGGCCTTTGACCGAGATGGCGATGTCGCCGTTCCCGCTCCCCACGCGACCGGAGTGGGCGCTCCTGTCGGCAGCCCCGCTTCGAGCCATCGAGTCGTCGGCCACCGCAGCGACTGTACCGGCCGCCGGTCAGGCCGGTTCAACCAGCGGTGTTGAAGCGGGTCATGGCGGCCTGGACGCCTTCGGCGACGATGACCTCCACGGCGTCAGCCGCCTCCCCGACGGCCCGATCCAGATCGGCGCGCTCGGCCGAACCCGGTCGCTTCAGCACGTAGTCAGCACCGGGCTGCCGTCCCGGCGGCTTGCCGATCCCCACCCGCACCCGGAGGTACTGGTTGGTGTGCAGATGGCTGTCGATCGACTTGAGCCCGTTGTTCCCCGCGGTGCCCCCGCCCGATTTGATCTTGATCCGACCCGAGGGGAGGTCGAGCTCGTCGTGAACCACGATGAGCCGTGATCCAGTTTCATCCGTCGCACCTTCCTGGTCGATACCGGCCCGTCGGACGAGGGGGGCCACAGCCTGGCCGGAATCGTTCATGAAGGTCTGCGGGACAGCGACGAGGACAACCCGTCCGCCGATGCGTATCTCGCACGCCAGTGAGCGGAGCCCCTTCTCCGACTTGAGCCGTCCGTTGTGCCGATCGGCGAGGACCTTCGCCACCTCGGCCCCCACGTTGTGGCGGGTGCCGGCATACTCGCTCCCCGGGTTGCCCAGGCCCACCACGAGAACATCGACCGGGGTTCCCTTGCGAGGGGACCCCGGCGCCCGGCGCTGGCGGAGCAGGGCTTACCCCTCGGCGGGCTCGGCGTCGCCCGCCGATTCCGCAGCCACTTCGGCGCCTTCCGCAGCCGCAGCTGCGGTCTCGGCCTCTTCCTCGGCCGTGGCCTGTACCCGAGGAGGCTGGCCGGCGACCACGGTGGTCTCGACATCAGTCTCCAACTCGACGCCGTGCGGGATGGTGATGTCGGAGACGTGGAGCGAGGCCCCGATGGTGAGGCCGGAGATGTCGATGTCCACCGACGGCGGGATGTCGGCCGGCTTGGCCTTGATGTGAAGGGTGTACAGCTGCTGGTCGACGATTCCGTCCCCGTGCTGCACTTCGATCGGTTCGCCGACCAGGTTGATGCTGACCTCGGCGGAGATGACCTCGTCGCGCCGGACGATGAGGAAGTCGACGTGGGTGACCACGTTCTTGAACGGATGGTGCTGGATGTCCCGGGCCAGGGTGAGGAAGTTGTCCGTGCCCACCTCCAGTGAGAGCAGGGTGTTGAGGCCGGCCTCTCCGGACATGGCGATCTGGAACTCCCGGGCGCCCACGGCGATGGGCACGGGCTCCGAACCGTGGCCGTAGACCACCGCCGGGATCTTCCCCTGGGTGCGTAGACGGCGTGTCGAGCTCGTTCCGGTGTGGCGGCCGGCTTCGGCGACGAGGGTGACTTCGGGCATGCGGGAACTCCTCAAGAAGGGCTGACACGAGGGCAGTGCCGTTCCGGTCGATCGTTCCCGAGGATGACGATCTCAGATGGCCGCTGCTGACGGCCCATCATGATAGACGAGCCGCTGGTGGGCCGGCCACAGGGGTCACCGGGGCCGGGTCTGGAGCGGGGGGCCGGGTCTGGAGCGGGGGGGGCCGGGTCTGGAGCGGGGGGCCGGGTCTGGAGCGGGGGGCCGGGTCTGGAGCGGGGGTGGCGATTCTGGAGCGGGGGTGGCGATTCTGGAGCGGGGGTGGCGATTGGATTGGGACGGATGGTGGTTCCCCCGCTCGACAGACCCGGTACCGCCCTATCGGCGCGTTCCACGGGGACTTGAGAAATTTCCCGAATTTCTTCAGACCCCTCCTCCGCCTCCATCGGCCAAGACGGCGCCCGACTTGAGGGCCCGGACCGGCGGCGCAGGAGGCGGATCCCGGTCCGGCCGGTCCGGGCCTCCCTATCGTATAAACGTTCGTTTGGATAGAGGCAAACCGGACGCCGGTCCGTCCACGGCGAGGTACTCAGGCCAAGTTCTCCCCACCGAATATCTCGGATACCGACGAGTCCTCGAACACCGCGTCGATGGCATCGGAGATGAGCTTGGCCACCGAGAGCACCTCGAGCTTGTCGAAATGGCGATCCTGGGGAATGGGCAACGTATTCGTCACCACCACCCTGGTCAGGGCCGAATTCTTCAGGCGGTCGACCGCAGGATCCGACAGGACGGCATGCGTGGCCATACACCAGACCTCCGCGGCCCCCCGGTCGGCGAGGAGGTCGGCCGCGGCCACAATGGTCCCGGCCGTGTCGATCATGTCATCGATCAACACGCATTGACGCCCCTCCACGTCACCCACCACGTGGAGTGCTTCCACCTGATTGCTCGTTCCCCGCAACCGGCGCTTGTGGACCACCGCCAGGTCCGCCGTCAGATGCTGGCTGAACCGCTCCGCGACCTTCACCCGGCCGGCATCGGGCGCCACGACCACCAGATCATCGCTGCGCTGTGTCCGCAGATAGTCGACCAGCACCGGCGCGGCCGTCAGATGATCGAACGGGACATTGAAGAAACCCTGGATCTGACCGGAATGCAGATCCACGCTGACCACCCGGTCGGCTCCGGCCACCGACAGCATGTCGGCCACCAGCTTGGCCGTGATCGGCTCCCGTCCGGTGGCCTTCCGATCCTGGCGTGAGTACCCGTAGTACGGACAGACAGCGGTGATCCTCTTGGCCGACGCTCGCTTGGCTGCGTCGATCATGATGAGGTGCTCCATCAGCGAATCGTTGACCGGGCCACAGTGGGTCTGGATGATGAACACGTCACTTCCGCGGATGGACGTATCGAAGCGGCAGTGGATCTCGCCGTTGGCGAACTCGCGGAGGTTGGCCTCTCCCAGGTCCACGCCCAACTGCTTGGCCACATCTCGGGCGAGCTCGGGGTGGGACCTTCCCGACACCAGTTCGAGGCGACGGCGAGGGGTGAATTCCATGCCCACGACGCTACCCTCTGCCGTCGGGACCGTCAGAGGTCCCGGGGGAGGTCACGGTCCATGGACCGATTAGCGCCCCTGGTGGAACCTCAGTGCCCTCCTCGAGCACGGCGAACGGGCCGATACGGGCATTGGCCCCGATCACCGAACGCCGACCTACGCTGGAGGCCACCACCGCGCCCTCCCCCACCACCGTGTCGACCAGATGGACGTCGGGACCCAGTTCAGCGTGGGCGCCGACGACGCAGGATCCCTGCAAGATGACCCCGGGAAGCATCACCACATCAGGTTGGATCTCGACGTCCACGTCGATATAGGTCCGCTCCGGATCCCACATGGTGACGCCACGGCGCATCCACCTCTCGTTGATCCGGTCCCGCAACTCGGCCTCCGCCACCGCCAGCTGGGCCCGATCGTTGACCCCGGCCACCTCCATGGTGTCATCGACCAGCACCGACCCCACTTTGTGGCCCGCCTCGTAGAGGACTCCCACCACATCGGTCAGGTAGTGCTCACCCTGGGCGTTGGCCGGGCTCAACCGCCGCAGGGACGGAGCCAGCACGCTGCGCCTGAAGCAGTAGATGGACGTGTTGATCTCACGTACCTCGAGCTCCTCGTCCAACGCGTCGACGTGCTCGACCACCCGGGCGACCGAATCATCCCGTCCCCGGACCACCCGGCCGTAGCCGGTGGGATCGTCGAGCTCCGCCGTCAGCAGGGTCGCCGCATTGTCCGCGATCCGGTGTTGACGCACGAGCAGTGCCAACGTGGCCGGCCGGAGAAGTGGCGTGTCCCCGGGCAGCACCACGACATCCCCGTCGTCATCACCCTCCTCATCCGGAAGTCCGGTGAGGGCCACCGCCATCGCGTCCCCGGTGCCCCGCTGCTCCACCTGTTCCACGAACTCGATGGCCATGCCGGGCGGTGCGTGTTCGATGAGCGTCTTGGTCACCCACTCGGCACGGTGCCCGACCACGACCACGACCCGCGCCACCGACAACTCAGCCAGGGCGTCGAGCACATGGAGCACCATGGGCCGACCGCACAAGCGGTGCAGCGGTTTGGGTCGGGCCGAGCGCATCCGGGTTCCCTCACCCGCGGCCAGCACCACCGCCGACAGCCGGCCACCGGAGCCGGGTGCCGGCTGCCACCTCGAGGTCGAGGTCGAGGTCGAGGTCGAGGTCGAGGTCGAGGTGTCCTCCGCGTCCTGCGGGTAGGTACGAATCACCACGCCGCACATCCGCCCGAGACGTCCACGGGAGACGAGCCCCGTGCGTGATGCGGTGGAAAGCTCATAGGGCCTATTCTTCCCACGTCGGCCGGAGCAATGCGACCCGGCGGCCCAGACGCCCCGGTGACCAGCACCGTCTCCAGAGCTCACCATCCAGCCCATGCCCATCCTCCACACCACCGTCGACCCGAGCTCGGAGACCTTCCGGGCCAACGAGCGAGCCCTCAAAGAGGCGGTGGACGGGGTCGAGGAGCAGCTGGCCACGGCCAGGGCCGGGGGTGGCGAACGCTACGTGCAGCGCCATCGGGACCGGGGCAAGCTGCTGGCCCGTGAGCGGATCGAACTGCTGATCGACCGTGACTCGGCCTTTCTGGAGCTCGCCCCCCTGGCCGGATGGGGCACCGAGTACACGGTCGGGGCGTCCTCGATCGTCGGGATCGGCGTGGTGGAAGGGGTCGAGTGCCTCGTCTCGGCCCACGATCCGACGGTGCGGGGTGGGGCCATGAACCCCTTCTCCTTCCGCAAAGGAGCCCGCGCTTCGGACATCGCCCTCCAGAACCGACTACCGGTCATCAACCTGGTGGAATCGGGCGGAGCCGACCTGCCCGCGCAGGCCGAGCTGTTCATCCCCGGCGGGCGGGCCTTCCGGGACCTCACCCGCAGCTCGGCCGCCGCCCTACCCACCGTGGCTCTCGTCTTCGGCAACTCCACGGCCGGCGGCGCGTACGTACCCGGCATGAGCGACTACATCGTGATGATCGAGCAGCGCTCCAAGGTCTTCCTCGGGGGACCGCCACTGGTGAAGATGGCCACCGGTGAGGAGTCGACCGACGAAGAGCTGGGCGGCGCTTCGATGCACGCCAAGGTGTCGGGCCTGGCCGACTATCTGGCCACGGACGAGGTCGACGGCATCCGGCTCGGGCGCCAGATCGTGAGCCGGCTCAATTGGCGAAAGCGCGGACCGGGGCCGAGCCAACCGGCCGACGACCCGGTGTACGACCCGGGCGAGCTCCTGGGCATCGCCTCCTCGGACCCCAAGGTCCCGTTCGACCCCCGCGAGGTCCTGGCCCGGGTGGTGGACGGTTCCCGGTTCGACGAGTTCAAACCGCTGTACGGCTCCAGCCTGGTGACCGGATGGGCCTCCATCCACGGCTACCCCGTCGGCGTGCTGGCCAACCACCGCGGCGTGCTGTTCTCCGAGGAGGCCCACAAGGCGACCCAATTCATCCAATTGGCCAACCAGATCGACGTACCGCTCGTCTTCCTGCAGAACACGACCGGGTACATGGTGGGAAAGGAGTACGAGCAGGGCGGGATCATCAAGCACGGGGCGATGATGATCAACGCCGTGTCCAACTCGTCGGTCCCCCACCTGACGGTCAACATCGGTGCCTCGTACGGAGCGGGCAACTACGGGATGTGCGGGCGGGCCTACGACCCGCGCTTCCTGTTCGCCTGGCCCAACTCCCGTTCGGCGGTGATGGGACCGGCACAGTTGGCCGGCGTCCTCTCCATCGTCGGGCGGCAGTCGGCGGAGGCCAAGGGTGTGCCCTTCGACGAGGATGCCGACGCCACCATGCGCCAGTTGGTCGAGGCCCAGATCGAGGCCGAGTCTCTCCCCCTCTTCCTCTCCGGCCGCCTCTACGACGACGGCATCATCGACCCCCGGGACACCCGGACCGTACTCGGCATCTGTCTTTCCGTCATCGACAACCAACCCATCGAAGGGACACGCGGGTACGGCGTGTTCCGGATGTGAGGCCTCACCCGTGAGGACACCCCAGTGAATTCCGAGGGCCGGGCCCCCACCCCGATCCGGACACTGTTGATCGCCAACCGCGGTGAGATCGCCCGGCGCATCATGCGGTCGGCCCGCTCCATGGGGATCGCCACGGTGGCCGTGTACTCGGACGCCGATGCCGAGAGCCCCTCCGTGCGGGAGGCCGACCTGGCGGTGCATCTCCCCGGCGTCTCGCCGGCCGACACCTATCTGAGGTCGGCCATGATCCTCGATGCCGCTGCCCGTTCGGGGGCCGACGCCATCCACCCCGGATACGGCTTCTTGTCGGAATCG
>JBEKOI010000017.1:0-23508 GCA_049521915.1 Acidimicrobiales bacterium
CTGGATCGTCAATGGGCAGAAGGTCTGGACATCAGGGGCCCAGCACAGCGACTTCGCCATCCTGCTCGCCCGCACCGACACGGAGGCACCCCGGCACCGAGGCATCACGTTCTTCATCGTCGACATGCGCACGCCCGGGATCGAGGTCCGCCCGTTGCGTCAGATCACCGGCGTAGCCCATTTCAACGAGGTGTTCCTCACCGACGTCCGCATCCCCCGCGAGAACATCGTCGGTGGGGTCAACGAAGGGTGGTCGGTTGCCCGCAACACGATGGGACACGAGCGCACGCTGATCGGCGGGATCGTCGGGGTCGGATTTCCCGAATTGCTCCAGCTGGCGAGGAAGATGGACCGCACCGCTGATGCCGTGGTGCGCCATGAGCTGGTCTCGACCTTCACCAGGCTCGAGATCATCAAGTACCTGGGATACCGGGTCCAGACGGCGGCGTCCCACGGACGCGCCCCCGGACCGGAGAGCTCCGTGATCAAGCTCGCGTACTCGCTCCACCTCGCCTCCCTGGGCGATCTGGCTCTGGCCCTCGCCGGCGCTGCGGGGATGCTCGGTGGCGGCGACGCCGTGGACAACGGTGAATGGCTACTCCAGTTCCTCAACCAGTGGACCGTCAGGATCGGCGGTGGGACCGAGCAGATCCAGCGCAACGTCATCGGCGAGCGGGTCCTCGGCCTCCCACGGGAGCCCAAGCCCGACCCTCACGGCGTTCCGGCGACGGGCGGCGGGAACGCTCAGTCGGCTGCGGACGGCCCCGCTTCGCTGGGTAGCACCTGAAGCGGCATGGGGACTCGAGCCACCACCACATCGGTACGGGACTGCAATGCGGCCGACAGCACCCGGTCCGTCTGGTTGTGGAGAATCCGGTATCGGACGTGGTCGGGGACGACAACGGGGATCAGCACCACGATCTGTTGGTCGCTGTCCTCGCGGGCCTCGTCGATGAACGCGACGATGGGCCGGACCACCGATGCGTAGTCGGTGTGCAGGATGCGCAGGGGCACGCCGGGGTCCCAGACCGACCACTCCCGTTCGAGGGCCTGAGCTGCCTGTTGGCTCTCGTCGCCCTGGTCGATCACGACGGTGACGGCGACGACTTCCTGGCCGAGGGACAGCGCTTCGGAGATGGCGTGCCGGGTGAGTCGCGACACACTGGTCACCGGGACGATGACGAGGGTTCGCTTGGCGGCCGGCTTGCCCGGCACGATTCCGATGGCCAGATCCACTCCAGCGCGTCGGTAGTAGGCGTGGATGCGCCGGAAGAGGAGGACAAACGCCGGAACGGCCACCACCACCACCCACGCCCCCTGGGTGAATTTCGACAGGAGGAAGATGGCGGTGGCTAATGCGGTGATGACGGCACCGAAGCCGTTGATCGCGGCGCGGTGGCGCCAACCGGGCGGGCGGGTCCGCCACCAATGGATGACCAGTCCGAATTGGGAGAGGGTGAACCCGGTGAAGACTCCGATGGCGAAGAGCGGGATCAGCTCGTTCGTGTTCCCGCGAACGGCGATCAGCAACAGGGCTGACAACCCCGTGAGCACCCAGATGCCGTTTCCGAAGACCTGTCGATCGTCGCGTATGGAGAACAGATGGGGTAGGTAGTCGTCCCGGGCCAGCAGGCTGGCCAGGATCGGAAGACCACCGAACGAGGTGTTGGCGGCCAGGGCGAGAACGACGGTGATGGTGAGGGAGACGACGTAGTAGGCCCAGTGCCGCCCGACGGCGGTGGCCATGATCTGGCTGAGCACGGTCTGTTTCGAATTGGGACCGATATGCCACCGTCTGGCCAGAACGGCCAGGCCGAGCAGCATGACGCCCAGGATGACCCCGAGCAGGAGCTCGGTTCGCTTGGCCCGGACCACCCGGGGCTCCTTGAACAGGGGGACGCCGTTGGCGATCGCCTCCACGCCGGTGAGCGCGCTGCAACCGGCGGAGAACGCCTTCAGGACCAGCAGTACACCAACCGTCTGCAGCCCGTGGGTCGGCAGCAGGGACTGGCCGGGCTGGGGTGCGTTCAGGGCCAGCGGATGGATCAGCCCGATGGCGATGATGACCAGCAAGCCGACGATGAACACGATGGTCGGAAGCAGGAAGGCCCGGGCGGTCTCGCCCAGCCCCCGGAGATTGAGCAGGGTGATGACGGCGAGGATGCCGAGGCAGATGGGCACGGTGGCCGGGGTGAGGCTCGGGAAGGCCGACGTGAGTGAGCCCACCCCGGCGGCGATGGATACGGCCACGGTGAGGGTGTAGTCGACGATCAGTGCCGCCCCTGCGACCAGGCTGGCGCTGGGACCGAGATTGGCACGGGACACGGCGTACGCCCCGCCACCACCGGGATAGGCGTCGATGACCTGTCGGTAGGAGAAGACCAGGATGGCCAACAGCACAACGATGGCCACCGTGATCGGGAGCACCAGGTGCAAGGCCCCCGCTCCGGCCAGG
Organism: Acidimicrobiales bacterium; assembly: GCA_049521915.1. Taxonomy (GTDB): domain Bacteria; phylum Actinomycetota; class Acidimicrobiia; order Acidimicrobiales; family RAAP-2; genus Bog-756. The sequence continues at coordinate 2,456 of JBEKOI010000017.1, forward strand.
GCCAGCACGACGATGATGGCCTCGGGCCCGTACGCGACCGAGGTCAGGGCGTCGAGCGAGAGTGCGGAGAGCCCTTCGACCGGAGTGATCCGCTCCTTGGATGTCTCGCTGGACCGCAGCGGCCTCCCGATCAGCACGGTCCAGACAGATCGCCGGGTGGTCCCTACGCGATCACTCCGATCCGGCACACCTGCATCGTAAGGGAGCGGGAAGTGCCCGCCCGGGGATGCGTGCACCGGTGTCACTCCGGACTACCCGGGTCCCGCCACGGGCAACCTGGTGCCGGCTACCCACGTGCCTTCCGGTCGAGTCTGTTCAGCGCCCGGCGAAGGACTGATGCCTCGGAATCCGACAAGCCGGCGACGAAGCAGAGCAGCGCGGCATCAGGATCGCTGTCCTCCCCGAGGGCCTTCCGCATGAGGACGGCGGTGTGGGCACCCTCGCTGCCGATGGCCGCGAAGCGGATCGTCCGGCCGTCCATCCTCCGCTTCAGCAGCCCCTTGCGCACGAGGCGGTCCAGGATCGTGGCCACGGTCGTGTAGGCGTACTCCGGGAGCGCACCGGCCACGTCCCGCACGGAGACCTCGGAATCGGCAGACTCCCAGAGAATCTCCATGACCCACCGCTCGAGCTCTCCCAGTCTCGAGACGCCACAGGTGCAGTCGTCGCAACCGCAGGGGTTGCACGTGCACATCGGATTGGCGCAAGCCGAAGTCGTGCTCATGATCGGATCTACTCCCCTCTCTTCGGTCAGGTCAGCAACAAGAGCGTGAACCCCATGGCCACGCACATGACGACATGGCTCAGATCGACCAGCCACGGAGTGGCGACGATCTCCTCGAAGGCGAGCCCGGCGGAGCCGGATCTCCCTTCGGGGCCAACGTCCGCCTGCTCGGATCCGACCGCACCTGCCATCGCATAGGCCGGAGCGTGGCTCCCGAAATGGGACGCGCCCTTGTTCGGCGAGGCCAGGGTGAAGATGGCGGAGGCGAAGAGGATGAAGGCGACCACGAGGGCGACCCCGGGGTCGAGCCTCGCTCCTGCCGATGTCGCCGACATCGAGGTGGCCCCGGCGGACGACCCCATCGGAAACCAGTACATCAGGAGCATGGAGAAGTTCATCACGCCGTGAATCAGGGCGTGGGGAAGGTGGAGTCCGTACTGCCGGACCGATTGGATGCTCTCCACCACGAACCAGATCAACAGGGCGCCGAAGATGATCTCCCACACCGCGGGACGACCGAAAGCCCACTGGCCGACGAACATGCCGGCCATGGACACACCCATGAACATGTGGGAGACCTCGACGTCGCGGCCGGCCCGCCGCTTCGTGGCCACCGAGACGATCAACAGCGTCAGGCAGTAGGCGGCCACGGCCAGCATCAGCACGCCGAACAGGTAGTACAGCCAGGAGGGCGTCGACATGGCCACCGCGGTCAGGCCTCCGCGCCCGTCGGCTGCGGACCCGGGATGCGGGTGGTTGCCGTGGCCCGGGCGGTGGTCAACGGCCAGTAGATCAATGCGAACAGGATGACCAACAGGCCCGAGTTCGGGTCGGTCGCCCCACCGGCCAGGATTCCCCCAACGTCCTGGACGGCAACCCAGATGAGTGCGAAGACCACGATGGCCAGGACCACGGCGAACTGGGCCATCGTCGGCGGCGTGTACACACCGACGGCCACCACGACACAGACGACGGCCAACAGGACGGCCAACGTCGTCCCGTGATGGAGGAGGAGCGATTCGGAGAACCGGTCGATATGGGCCAGCCATCCCGGCTGTCCCTTGTCGAGTCCGACCACCAGGTCGTGAAGGGCCAGAGGGGAGCGGCCCGAACCGACCACCGACAGGACGGCCAGCACACCCCACACCGCACTCCAGATGGCCTTGGCCGCGGTCAGCCCGACCGTGCGGGCGGCGACAAACGGCTTGTCAGAACCCTCGTTCGGCCACAGCAACACGGCGAGGACGGCGTAGAAGAGCACACCCCCGGGACCGCCGCCGAACGGGGTGGCCCCTCCGTGGAAGACCTGTCCCGCCGCCTCACCGAACCACCACACGCTGACGGCCCAGACGATGGAGAGTGCCAGCGCGGGCCTGCATGTCCGCTTGTAGACGATCCCGAAGGAGATCAGGAACTGGACCGAGGCAAAGATGGTGTTGCTGACGATCGGTTGGTGGTAGACGTTCGAGGCGTTCCAGGTAACGGAGTGATAGACGAAGCCCGGGTTTCCGGAAGCCACCCCGTCGAGCATTCCGCTGAACCCGTTGGATCCACGGGTGAACATGTTGGGTTGAAGCTGCAGCGCCGCATCCAGCAGCCACACTGTGGCCAGAACCAGTCGGAATGTTCGCTGGAGATCCCTCGCCGGCCGGCCGGCGCCCGCCATGGATGGACCACCGTCCTCCACCGGCGCGGGGCTGTCCTCCACCGACGCGGGGCTTCCCTCCACATCGCCGATCGGCACCTCGCACGACCTTTCGAAACCTGGCCTCGACCAACAGCTACGACAACGTGTGGTACTTACTACTACCGGTAGTAGTAGGTACGCAACAGGACGGGGCCGGAGGCGATGGAAGTCCCACACTGCGCCCACCTCGGGCGGCGCCGGCCGCCCGGGCCCTCACTGCCCGCGCTCTCAACCCGGGGCGTGGCGCGACAGATCGGGGAGCTCGAGGTCGGGGACGAGGCCCAAACGCTGGGCCCCGCGGATTCGGCCCAGGCCCGGGAGCGTCACGCTGCGGACACCCAGCACGGTGACCCAGGTCGGCAGGGACGCCGCCGGGTAGCCGACGGCGAGCAGTTCCTCGGGATGGGCGGCCTGGCACAGACGCGATGCCAGATTGGTGGGTCTGCCGATGTAGTCGTCGCCGTCCATGATGAGCGCCTGGCCGTGAGCGAATCCGCCCCGCAGCGCCAGCGTCGATCCGTCGTAGCGCCCGATCAATTCGGCGGCGGTGGCCAACGTCGGTCCGACGTCGACGCCGACGATCATGGCCCCGTCCCCCAGCCATTTCGTGACCATCACCCCGCGCCGGACCGCGATGTCCCGGGTCAACGACCGGAAGCGGGTCAGGGTGTCGATGGCCGCATGCTCCCCGTTGGTGGCGATGAACCGGGTGAACCCGCACAGATCCACGAAGGCGAACGCCCGGTCGACCAGTGCAATCGTTTCGGCGACCTCACGGGGCTCTTCGATGCCGCGGCCGGGCGGCGCGGTTCCCACTGCTCCGGCACCTGCGCTGCCTCCTCCGGCCGCGACCAACGGGGCTCCCGGGCGGGTGATCACTCTGTGGCCGGTGGTCCGGGCCAGATCGACCAGGCCCTTCGGCGTCGGAGATTGGTGTTCGCGTGGCGACTTGGACTGAGCAGCGGGCATGAACGATCCTGACAGACGGCCGGGCCCACCACTGACACCCGTGAGGCAGAGCCTGTGGCGGGAACGATCTCAGGTGAACTCCCGGTGAACTCCGGGATATCGCGTCCACCCTGACCTCTGATTGCCGCTCCGGCGTGCGAGCATGTTTTGTGGAGCCGGTGGAAGGAAGCGGATCTCGGGTGGCTGTCGACCTTCTGGATGCTGAGCCGGACCGCGGCGTCACCGATGCGCCAGAGGGGCATCGGCCAAGGCGCTGGGCCACGGCCGCGCTGGCCGTCGCCGTCCTGGCCGCCGCATTCGGCTATCTGGCCGGCAATGAAGTCCAAGCCAACACCCAGTTCGACCAGACGCACCGCTCGCTGACGGCAACCCGGGATCGCATCGAGACCGTCTCGTCTCAACTGACCACCGTCCGTCACGACCTCGATGCCCTCAATGGCCAGGTCACGGTGGACTCCACTGCGCTGGCCCGGGACAGGTCGCAGCTGCAGGGCGTGAGAAGGGCGCTCACCGACGCCCACTTGGACGTCGTCCATCAAACGTCCACCATCGGCGACCTGCACTTCTGCCTCGGCGGGGTCGAACAGGCGCTGAATGCGCTGGCCGTGTCCGACCCGGATCAAGCCATCGACGCCTTGAACGCGGTGTCCACGAGCTGTGCGCAGGCTGTGGCCGCCGATGGTTGACCTGCGGTGGAGGACCGTCATTCCCGTCGCCGTCGTCGCTGTCGCGTTCGGCGCCCTGATCACAACCATCGCCACCGACCTGCAAGCCCACGCCCGCGACCGCCACGAGCACACGGAGCTGGTCGCCGCGGGCAGAACACTGTCGGAAACGCGGTCCGAACTGGTGGCCACGACGTCCGACGAGGTACGCACCACCAGCGATCGGAACGCCCTCCGTACCTCAGTTGCTTCGACGCTCAGCCAGCTGGCGGCAACGGAGGGCGCGCTCTCCGACAACGATGCCGATTCACTCTTCCAGGGCGCCAGCATCGGCACGCTCGAGAACTGCCTCGGGGGGGTTCAGCGCTCGTTTCAACAGATCGCCGGCCACAACAACGTCCTGGCGGCCCAGGACATATCCGCCGTCTCCGCCGCCTGTCTGACCTTGGACGGAGGGTCGAATGGTGGTCTCGTCTACCCCTTCGACTTTCCCGATCCGGACGTCATCCTGGCCGGCAACACCTACTTCGGCTATGCCACCAATTCGGTGGCGGGGAATATCCAGATCATCCAGTCGACCAATCTGACCAACTGGACCGCCGTCGGAAACGCCCTGCCCACCCTGCCCAGCTGGGCCGCCCCGGACGCGACCTGGGCCCCCGCAGTCGCCTTCATCGGCGGGAACTACCTGCTCTACTACGCGGCGCTGGTGGCGGGCCCGGGAGGTGGAGAGGAGTGCATCTCGGTGGCCACGGCCACTCAACCCCAGGGGCCCTTCACCGACGACTCAACCGCCCCACTCGAGTGCCAACCGTCCCTGGGTGGCTCCATCGACCCCTCCCCGTTCATCGACACCGACGGGAAGGTGTTCCTGGTGTGGAAGTCGGACGGCGGAACCGGGCCGGCCACGATCTGGTCCGAGCAACTCAACCCGACCGGCACCGCATTCGTCGCCGGCGCCAGCCCGACGCAACTCCTGGGGCCGGACCAGGCGTGGGAGGCCGGCGTGGTCGAAGCTCCCGACCTCGTGACCAGCGGTGGTCGTTATTTCCTCTTCTTTTCCGGGAACAATTGGAACAGTGCCGACTACGCCATCGGCGTGGCTACCTGCACGGGGCCTCTCGGTCCCTGCACCGAGCCACTCTCCGAGCCCCTGCTGGCCGGTTCCCCGAAGATGGAGGGGCCGGGCGGCGCGGACGTGTTCACCGACACATCGGGGTCGTACTGGATCGCCTTTCATGCCTGGACCGGCGGTGCGGTCGGCTATCCGAACAGCCGGGACCTCTACCTGCGCCGGCTGGACCTCTCGGGTGCGGTCCCGGTCGTCGAACCGGCGAGCCGGACCTCCCCGTGAGATTCGGGCCGCCCGTCGACGATGGCGTGAACGGCCAGGGACGAAGGCTGGAGCGATGGTGGCGCGGTCGAAAAACCTCCGGACGGATCCGATCAGCCGGGTTCGGTGTTGACGATCAGCACGCTGCAGGGACAGTGGTGGGCCACCTTGTTGGGAACGCTGCCGAGTGCGAAACGCTTGACACCGCTCATGCCCCGATTCCCGACCACGACGAGATCGGCATCGACCTCCTCGGCCAGACTGATGAGGGCATCTGCCGCGTCGGTGCTCCCCGGATTGTGCATCTCGACGGGCACGTCGTGACGCCCGGCCTCGGCCACGATAGTGGCAGTGATGGCGTCAAGTCCCTGGCGTAGCTTGTCGATCTGGAGTTGGCCCGCCTTCGATTCGACGTAGCCCACCTCGACAGCAGGGTGCACGGCATTGACGACGTGCAACTTGGCTCCGGACGCCTTGGCCAACCCGAGCGCCTCCTTGACGGCCACCATGGACCGTTCCGACCCGTCGGTACCGACGACAATGACTTTGTAGACCATGTGCATTCACCCGCTCTCGCTGAGCCGCGCCGGTCGAACTGTAGCTGCACCGTCCCCTCGTGGCAACGGAGATCTGGGGGCGTTTTCCGACAGTGCCCACCGGCCGGCGATCCGCCCCGGTGCCTCCGGCAACGACCGCGTAAACCGGGGCTCACCTGGTGAAACGCCCGACAGCGGACGCTGCGCCCGTCGAGCGGCACCGGACCCCGCCGGAGGGGTGGTGCCACGGGGACGCCGGAGTAGGGCACTCCGAGGCTCGCGCGCTCGTGGCGAGGGACTTCCAACTAACGTCTAGTGCTGACGGCGCACCGGACCCACCAGCCCGTCATGACTATCCCCACGGGGTACCGGAGGAGCAGGTATGACGGATCTGCTGATGACCGTGGGCGATCTGACGATCACCGACCGATTCGTCGCCACCCGATCTCTGACCGAGTCGCTGGCGTCCCCCCTGTCGGCCGAGGACCAGACCGTCCAGTCCATGCCCGATGTGAGCCCCACCAAATGGCACCGCGCCCACACGACCTGGTTCTTCGAGACCTTCCTGTTGATCCCGAGCATGAAGGGCTACCGGCCCTTCCATCCGGACTTCGGCTACCTGTTCAACTCCTACTACGAAGGAGTCGGGGCACGGTACCCCCGCAACGATCGAGGGTTGCTGTCCCGGCCCGGCGTGGAGGAGATCGGGGAGTACCGGGCCCACGTCGATCGGGCCATGACCGCGTTCCTCGAGGGCCCCTCCTCCGAGGCGTCGGCCGCACTGGTGGAGCTGGGCATTCAGCACGAACAACAGCATCAAGAGCTTCTCCTGATGGACATCAAGCACGTGCTGTCGCGGAATCCGCTGTTGCCGGCGTACGACGCGGTGCGCATGCCCGCGCCCACCGCCCCGACTCCTCCGACCTGGACCGAGCACCCCGCCGGAACCTATGAGATCGGCCATAGCGGCCGGGGCTTCTGTTTCGACAACGAGCTGCCGCGGCACCGCACCTACGTCGGGGCGTTCGCCCTGGCCGACCAGGTGACGACGTGCGGCGAGTGGTTGGCCTTCATCGACGACGGCGGCTACCACCGACCGGAGCTGTGGCTGTCCGACGGTTGGGCGGCGGTGCAGTCCGAGGGTTGGGAGTGCCCGCTCTACTGGACCGGTCCGGAACGAGACGGGCAGGAGTTCACGCTGGGCGGACCCACGCCCGTCAACCCGGCCCAACCCGTCTGCCACCTCAGCTACTACGAGGCGGACGCCTTCGCCCGCTGGGCGGGTATGCGACTGCCCACCGAGGCCGAATGGGAGCTGGCCGCCGCCGGGCAGGGGATGCAGGGCCATTTCCTGGACCAGACCAAGCTGCACCCGACACCGGATCCCGGCTCGTCCACAGACAGCACCCCCTTCGGCAACGTCTGGCAGTGGACGTCATCGGCGTACAGCCCGTATCCGGGGTTCGAACCCGCACCCGGGGCCGTCGGCGAGTACAACGGGAAATTCATGGTCAATCAGTACGTCCTGCGGGGCGGATCGTGTGTGACCCCGCCGGACCACGTCCGGGCCTCGTACCGCAATTTCTTCCCACCATCCGCTCGCTGGGCCTTCACCGGTCTGCGACTGGCCCGAAACTGCTGACCACCGGGTCGTTCGACCCGACCGACCGGCGCGCCCGAGGACCGGAGAGCCCATGACCCCCGTCATCCCCCCGACCATCGACATCCACCTGTCCGGCGCCGAGCTGCGCGACGCCATGGAGCACGACGTACGCGGCGGCCTCACCGCACAGCCCAAGAGCATTCCGCCCGTCTACTTCTACGACGACCGCGGCAGCAGGCTGTTCGACGAGATCACCCGGCTCCCCGAGTACTACCCCACGAGGGCGGAGCGGTCGATCCTCGATGCCCACGCCGGGGACATCGCCGACCGTTCACAGGCGGACACGCTCATCGAGCTGGGCGCCGGAACCTGCGAGAAGTCACGCATCCTGCTCGATGCCATGCGGTCCGCCGGGCACCTGCACCGGTTCGTCCCCCTCGACGTGAGCGATACCACCCTGTGGGACGCGGCCGACGCCCTGTCCAGGGAGTACCCGGGCGTGGCCGTGAGCGCGGTGGTGGGCGATTTCCACCGGCACCTCGATCAGCTCCCCACCGCCGGGCGTCGCCTGTTCGCCTTCCTCGGCGGCACCATCGGAAATCTGGACCCCGGACAGCGCCGAGAGTTCTTCATCCAGCTCGGCAAGGTCATGGGCCTGGATGACCGCCTCCTCATCGGGACCGACCTGGTCAAGGATCGGGCCCGGCTGGTGAACGCCTACGACGACGGTGCCGGCGTCACCGCGGAGTTCAATCGCAATGTGCTCCTGGTGCTCAATCGCGAGCTCAGCGCCGACTTCGACCCGCAGCGGTTCGAACACGTGGCCCGATGGAACGAGGAGGACCAACGCATCGAGATGTGGCTGCGCTCCCTGGCGGACCAGACCATCCACGTCAGCGACCTGGATCTCGAGGTGGAGTTCACGTCGGGGGAGGAGATGTTGACCGAGATCAGCACCAAGTTCTCGCCTGAGGCCCTCCGGGCCGAACTCAGCGAGTGCGGGTTCGTGGTCGAGACGGCCTGGTCCTCGGTCGGTGACGAGTTCCTGCTCTCCCTGGCCCGCCCCTCGTCGTAACCCATTCAGGGTGACCGGGCCTCAGCTCAGCTCCGCTCCAGGTCCATGACCGCGCCTTCGATGGCCCGATGGAAGGTCGGATAGGCGTAGATCATGTGGCGGAGCCGGGAGGTCGGCACCTCGGCGTGGACGGCCAGGGTCAACAGGCCGAGGACCTCACCGCCCCAGGGCCCGGCTGACGTCGCCCCCACCAGCACGCCCCGGTCCGCATCCTCCACCAGCTTGATGAAGCCCTTGTTCCCCGCCTTGTGGATCCACCCGCGGGTCGACGACGGGACATCGGCCGTCCCCACCTGGACGCGCAGCCCCCGGCCACGCGCCTCCCGTTCGCTGAGGCCGACCGATCCGATCTCCGGATCGGTGAAGGTGACCCGGGGAACGGCCCGGTAGTCGGCCGGGACCACGTCGAGGCCGAGCACATCGTGGACCACGATGTCGGCCTGGTACATCGACATATGGGTGAACGCGCCCTTGCCGGTGATGTCGCCGATGGCCCACATGCCCTTCACCCCCTCCACCCGCAGATGGTCGTCCACCGGGATGGCCCGTGCCGAGTCATCGAGCCCGATCGACGCCACGTTGAGCTTGGCCAGGTCCACCCGCCGCCCGGTGGCCACCAACAGGCGGTCGACCACCGTCGGCTCCCGGCCGCCGACGCCGATGGTGAAGCGACGACCGTCGTGGTGCACGGACTCGACGGCGGTGTCGGTCCTCACTTCGATGCCTTCGGATGCGAACACCTCGGCCAGAAGCTGACCGGCCTCGGGCTCTTCGGGGCCGACGAGGCAGGGGCCGGCCTCGAACACGACCACCTCGGAGCCGAAACGCCGGAATACCTGGGCCAGCTCGACGCCGATGGCTCCTCCCCCGAGCACGGCCAGTGACCCGGGGACCACCTCGGTCTCGACGGCATCCCGATTGGTCCAAAAGGGCGTACCGGCCAGCCCGGCCACCGGCGGGATCCACGCCCGGGTGCCGGTGTTGACGATCACGGCACGGTCCGCCTCCATGACCCGGTCGCCGACCACCACCCGGTTGGGCCCGTCGAGCCGGCCCCAGCCCCGGACCAGCCGCCCACCCTTGTCCTCGAACCGCTTGACGGCCACGGTGTCGTCCCAGGAGTCGGTGGCCTCGTCCCGGATCCGTCGGGCCACCGGGGCCCAGTCGGACCGGACGGCGGCCTCGCCGGCCATTCCGTGGACCCGGCCGGCCTCGGCCAGCAGATCCGAGGCCCTGATCATCATCTTGGAGGGGACACAGCCCCAGTAGGGGCATTCGCCGCCGACAAGTTCCGCATCCACACCGACCACGTCGAGACCGGCCTCGGCCAGACGCTCGGCCGCGTCCTCCCCGCCCGGGCCCATCCCGAGGGCGATCACATCAGCTCGTTCGCTCATCCCATCTCCTTCGACGGCGCCAGTGTCCCACGATGCCCGGCGCGGACACGACCCACCGGTCAGCCGGTCAGTGCGACCGCTGGCGGGCCACATCGAAACAGGCGATGGCGCCGGCCGTGGAGACGTTGAGGGAGGAGAGCGAACCGTGCTGGGGGATGGACACGAGGGCGTCGCAGCGCTTCCTGGTCAGGGCGGCCAGCCCGGTGTGCTCCGACCCGAGGACCAGGGCGACCGGTTGATCGCCCAGCGCCAGCTCGTAGAGCGACTGGCGGGCGTCCCCGACCAGCCCGACGGTCCACACGCCCAGGGCCGACAGACGGACCAGGGCCGCGGGGATGCCGGCCACCAGGGTCATGGGGAGGTACTCGACGGCGCCGGCTGCGGCTTTGGCCGCCGACGGCGACAGGTGGGCCGAGCGGTGGCGCGGGAGCACGACACCGGTCACCCCCGCACACTCCGCGCTGCGCAGGAGGGCCCCCAGGTTGTGGGGATCGGTGATCCCGTCCAGAACGAGGAGGAACGGCACCCGGCCGCGGTGGTTCGGTCCGCACAGTGACTCGAGGGATGTCTCCTCGACCGGCCGGGCCATGGCCACCACCCCCTGAGCGGCGTCGGTCCGGGCCAGCGAGTCGATCCGCCGGTGGCTGACGTAGTCGATCTTGACCCGGTGGGCCGCGGCCAGGGCCTCGATCTCGTCCAGGATGGTGGCCGGGTCCATGCCTTCGGCCATGTACAGGGACCTGACCGGACGCCGGTCGGCTCTGAGCAGCTCCCGGACGGCCTGGCGCCCCTCGACCTGATCACCCCCGAGGCCCTGGCTGCCGGGGCCCTGGGTGCCACCGCCCCCGGGGCGGTCGGGGCGGCGGCCAGTCCGATGGACGGGAGCACGCCCTTTCCGGACCTGTCCGGCGCCGCGTGACCCGTCGCCGGCCCTCCCCCTCCCCTGCCCGCTGCCCGCCCGTCCGGCGCCATCCCCACGGCTCCGTCCGCCACTTCCTCGGCCCACTCCCGTCTGGCCCCGCCCTCGTCGTGGAGCCGACCCCATCAGACGGCCGCCTCGGTCCGGCCACCGGCGGACGACAACAGGACGACCGCGGTGCAGGCGATCCCCTCGGCCCGGCCCAGCGCGCCGAGCCCTTCGGCCCTGGTCGCCTTCACGTTGACCGGGCCGCCGAGGACGGCGGCCAACCGGCCTGACATCTCATCCACGAAGGGTGCCAGCCTCGGCCGCTCGGCCACCACCGTGCAGTCGGCGTTGACCGGCGTCCACCCGGCCTGGCGGGCCAGGTCGACCATCCGGGCCAGGATCTCCAAGCTGTCCGCCCCCCGCCACGCCGGGTCGGTGTCGGGAGCGTGACGACCGAGATCGCCGAGACCGGCCGCGCCGAGCACGGCGTCGGCGATGGCATGGGCCACGGCGTCGGCATCGCTGTGCCCCTCGAGCGCCCGGGCACCCTCTCCGGTGATGACCACCCCGCCGAGGATCAGCGGGCGACCCGGCTCGTCGGAAAACCTGTGGATGTCGAGTCCCTGGCCGATCCGCATGGCCCCCGGTGCGCCGTTCACCGGTCGACCACGTTGATCAACGCCTCGGCCAGGACGAGGTCCTCGGACCGGGTCAGCTTCACGTTGTGCGGGTCCCCCACCACCGTGCGCACCGTGGCGCCCAGGTCTTCCACCAGTCCGGCGTCGTCCGTCGCATCCCGGCCCGTCCGGTGTGCCTTCCGCAGGACTGCCGCGTCGAACGCCTGGGGGGTCTGTACCGCCACCAGCCCCTCACGATCGACGCTGTGCTGCACCGTGTCGCCGTCGACCCGCTTCAAGGTGTCGGCCACCGGCAGCACCGGAACGACCCCGTCGACGCCGGCGGCGCGGACGGCGGCGACCACGGAGGTGAACAGTTCGCCGGTGGCCAGCGGACGGGCGGCGTCGTGGACCACGATGATGACGGCGTCGTCGGGTACCGCCGCCAGCCCGGCCCGTACCGACTCGGCCCTGGTGGCACCACCGGACACCACCCGGTCCGCGCCCATGGCCGGAGCATCCGGGCCGCCATCCGTCTCTTTGCGCCCCGCACCGCCCCCGGGCCCTGCTGCCGGGACCACCAGGACCACCCCGTCGGCCACGGTGCGAGCAGCCGCCACCGACCACGCGGCCACCGGCCGGCCGGCAAGATCGGAGAACTGCTTGGGTGCACCGAACCGACTCCCCGATCCGCCCGCCACCACGATGGCCCAGACGGACCCCGTTCGGCTCAGGGAAGCGCCTCGTTGAGCCGAACCTCGGCGGTCTCCTCGTCGACTCCAAGGGCAAAGGTCAATTCGGAGACCAGGATCTGCCGTGCCCGGCTGAGCATGCGCTTCTCGCCAGCGGAGAGACCCTTGTCCTTGTCACGGATGGAGAGGTTCCTGACCACTTCGGCCACCTGGTAGATGTCCCCGGACCGGAGCTTCTCCGAATGGTTCTTGTACCGGCGCGACCAGTTGGTCGGCATCCGGGCCTCCTTCTTGCGGAGGACGGCGAACACCTCTTCCACCTCTTCGTCGTTTATCACCTCGCGAAGGCCGACCCCGTCGGTGTTGTCGGCGGGCACCATGAGGGTCAGGTCCCCGTAGGCCAGGCGAAGGACCAGGTACTCCTGCTTTTTCCCGAAGGCCTCTTTCGTTTCACGTCGTTCGACTACCGCCGCACCGTGGTGCGGATAGACGACCTTGTCACCGATGTCGAACACCATGCCTCCTGGCATTGCGTGCTGGTCCCGGGCTGGTTGAGCGACATCGGGACCGCGTAGAAGGAGCAAGCAATTGTACACGGTGCCGGCGCCCTTCCAGACCACAGCACGATTCCCGACCCGGAGCGACCCGGAGCGGGCGGGAGCGGGCCAGGTCCGCCCGGTTACCGCCCGGTTACTGGTAGCGCTCGAAGATGCTGGCCTCGGCCAGACGGGCCAGACCGTCCTTGACCGAGTGGGCCCGGGCCTGACCCACCCCTTCGACCTTCTCCAGGTCGCCGAGCGAGGCGCGCATGATCTGCTGGAGGTTGACGAAACGGTCCACGATCCGTTCGATGATGGTGTCCGAGAACCTCGGCAGCCGGTAGAGCAGCCGGTAGCCCCTGGGCTCGATGCCCGACTCGGTGTCGCTGAACGACTCGGGCAGCCCGAGGATCGACGCCACCCGGCCCGCGTCCCGCAGCTCGTCCGATGTCAGGTGGGCCAACTTGTCGACCACCCGGTCGACCACGGCATGCCGATCGGCACCCCTGGCCGGTGTGACCCCGCAGTAGTCACGGACCACCAGGTGGAGAACCGGGGCCACCCCGTCGACCAGCTCAGCCGACTGGAGCCCCACCAGCCGGCCGTCTTCACCCAGCTCGACGAGGTAGGCGTCCACTTCCTCGGCGATGCGGAGGAGCATCTCGGCAGCCTGGACCACCCCGACGACGTCTCCCACCGACACGGTGTCCTCCACCTCCAGGACGGAGAGGCCGTTGAGGGCGACGTCGAACCGGTTCCGGAACCGCTGCATGGTGGCCAGGGCCTGATCGGTGCGATCGTGCAGCCAACCGGTGGGCTGGATGGTGTGCTTGACGTCGTTGCGGTAGACGGCGATGACCGACATGGCCGCCGAAACCGACAGCACCGGGACGTCGATCGAACGGGCCACCCGCTCGGCCGTCCGGTGCCGGGTGCCCGTCTCCGAGGTGGGGATGGTGGCATCGGGCATCAGGTGGACGTTGGCCCGGGCGATCCGCGAGGCGTTGGCGGCCAGGATGATGGCCCCGTCCATCTTGGCCAGCTCGGACAGGCGCTGGGGGCTGAATTCGGCGTCGAGCAGGAAGCCCCCGGAACAGATGGACAGGACGTGGGGACCGTCCCCGACCACCACCAGCGCGCCCCGCTTGGCCCGGAGAATCCGGTCGAGGCCGTCGCGCAGCGGCCGCCCGGGGGCGGCCATGGCCAGAGCGTCACTGAGCGGTGAGCTCTGCCGGGTGTTCACAGAAGGCATGGTACCTTTTCGGCGCGTCACGGGACCTCGGAGACGAACCTCGGTCCGGCCCTGGCCGTGCGGTGCGTGCCGTGCGGTGCGGTGCGGTGGTGCGGGGACCAGGAGGGGCGGGCGGACCCGGCGGTCAGTCGTTGGGCCGGCAGCCGAGGCGAGCCATGGCCTCGGCCACGGTGTCCACCCGCACCAGCTCGACGCCGGGCGGGCCGTCCGGGGACGAAGCCGGTACGACCACCCGGTCGAATCCCAACCGGGCCGACTCCTCGAGACGGCGGGGAAGGTTCGTGACCTGGCGGACCTCACCGGCCAGGCCGACCTCCCCGACCGCGGCCACGTTGGCAGGGAGGGCCCGGCCCGTCGCCGCCGAGGCCACGGCCAAGGCCACGGCCAGGTCCGCGGCCGGCTCCGTGACCCGGATCCCGCCGGCCACCGACGCGAAGACATCCACGGTCAGGACGGGGAGACCGGCGTGCCGGTCCAGAACGGCCAGCGTCATGACCAGGCGGCCGCTGTCCAGGCCCACCACCGAGCGCTTGGCCTGGGCCTGTCCCATGGGGGTGACCAGCGCCTGCAGCTCGACGACCAGGGTCCGTCGACCCTGCAGGGCCGGCAGCACGACCCCCCCGGGAACCCCGGTGAGCCGGTCGCCGAGCAGGAGCCGACCCGGATCGTCGACCCGGTTGAGGCCCTGGTCGCCCATCTCGAACAGCCCGAGCTCGCCGGTGGGGCCGAACCGGTGCTTCACCGCCAGCAGCAGCCGGAGGGCGTGGTGGCGATCGCCCTCGAAACTGAGCACCGTGTCCACCATGTGCTCGAGAGCCCGGGGCCCGGCCAGCGAGCCGTCCTTGGTCACGTGCCCGACCAGCACCGTCGCCACCTGGCGCGACTTGGCCAGCCCGATGAGCTGGTCGGCACACTCCCGCACCTGGGTGACGCTGCCGGGCACGCCGGTGGCCCGCCGCTCACCGAGGGTCGACGGACCCATGGACACGGCCTGCACGGAGTCGATGACCACCAGTTCGGGGGCGGAATCGACCACGGCGTTGATCACCGCCCCGATGTCGGTGGCCGACAGGATGAGGAGGCCCGGCGGTATGGGGCCCAGGCGCTCGGCCCGCAGCCGTACCTGGTGGGCCGACTCCTCGGCCGAGACCAGCAGCACCCGGTGGCCGGCGGCGGCCCGTGCCGCGAGCACCTGGAGGAGCAGGGTGGACTTGCCGATCCCGGGCTCACCGCCGAGGAGGGTCACCGAGCCCGGTACCAGGCCGCCCGACAGCACCCGGTCGAACTCGCCCACGCCGGTGGGCACGGCCACTGCGTCGGAGACGTCCACCGACGACAGGGGGACCGGCATCGACGACAGGTCGAGTGCGTCCACTGCGTCGACCAGCGGACCGAGCCGGGCTTCTTCCACCAGCGTGTTCCATTCGCCGCACGAGGGGCAGCGACCGGCCCACCTCGCGGTGGTCGATCCACAGTCGATGCAGCGGTGGCGCTTGGCCGTCTTTGCCATGACCCCGATGGTAGGGACCGGGTGTGCCAACCGGGGTGACCGTCGAGATCCTCGGGCCCAACGGGCCGACGGGACCGTCCGGGCCGGTCGTTCCTCAGCCGGGTGGTGCGACCTCTACCAGCCGGTGCTCAGTCCCTCGCTCAGGACCGGAGCTCAGGGCCGGAGGGAGCCCGGAACCTCAGTCGGCAGATGAATCGGCGCCGGCCAGCTCCACCGGAGGAGGCTCGATCCCCTCGATGGCCGTGAAGGTGAGCTGCTGCTCACCGGCCACCAGCGCAGGGGCACCTTTGACGTCGTAGGCCTCGGCGGCTTCGGGGGTGATCGTCTCGACGTCCACGATGATGGTCTCCCCGACCCGGAATTCCTTCCACAGGATCCGCTCGGACAGCGGGTCCTCGATCATCTGCTGGATGGCCCGCCGTAGTGGCCTGGCCCCCAGCTGCGGGTCGTAGCCCTTGTCGGCCAGGAGCTGCTTGGCCGGTGGCGTGAGCACCAGGCTCAGCCCCTGGAGCTCCAGCTGGTTCGAGACCCGCTGGATCATGAGGTCGACGATCTCGACCACCTCGACCTTGGACAGCTCGTGGAAGACCACGACCTCGTCGATGCGGTTGAGGAACTCGGGCCTGAAATGCGCCTTCAGCGCCTCGTTCACCTTGGCCTTCATGCGCTCGTAGGTCACCGCCTCGGACGTCTTGGCGAAGCCGACCGAAGACTTGCGCAGATCGGCGGTGCCGAGGTTGGACGTCATGATGAGCACGGTGTTCTTGAAGTCGACCGAACGGCCCTGGGCATCGGTGAGCCGCCCGTCCTCCAGAATCTGGAGCAGCGTGTTGAACACATCGGCGTGGGCCTTCTCGACCTCGTCGAAGAGGACCACCGAGAAGGGCTTGCGGCGCACCGCCTCGGTCAGCTGACCGCCCTCTTCGTAGCCGACGTACCCCGGAGGGGAGCCGACCAGTCGGCTCACCGTGTGCTTCTCCATGTACTCGGACATGTCGAGCTGGATGAGAGCGTCCTCGTCGTCGAAGAGGAACTCGGCCAGCGTCTTGGCCAGTTCCGTCTTCCCAACGCCTGTCGGCCCCAAGAAGATGAACGAGCCGCTCGGCCGCTTGGGATCCTTCAGACCGGCCCTGGTGCGGCGGATGGAACGGGCCAGCGCGGCGATGGCCGGCTCCTGCCCGATGACCCGCTTGTGGAGCTCATCCTCCATGCGCAGCAGCTTGGCCGTCTCCTCCTCGGTCAGCCGGTAGACGGGGATGCCCGTCCAGTTGGCCAACACCTCGGCGATGACCTCCTCGTCGACGACGTCGAACAGGTCGACGCCCTCGGCCCGCCACTCGGCCTCCATGGCCTCTTTACTGTCGAGACGGGCCTTCTCCTGCTCGGCGAGCTTCTTCGCCTGTTCGAAGGCCTGCTTCTCTATGGCCGCTTCCTTGTCGGCGCGAAGGCGGGTGATCTCCTCCTCGAGCTTCTTGTACGCGGGCGGCGTGGTCATCCGACGGATGCGCAACCGGCTGCCGGCCTCGTCGATGAGGTCGATGGCCTTGTCCGGGAGATAGCGATCGGCCAGGTACCGGTCGGCCAGGTTGGCCGCGGCTACCAGCGCCTGATCGGTGATGGTCACCGCGTGGTGCGACTCGTACCGGTCACGCAGCCCCTTCAGGATTTCGATGGTGAGGGCGACGTTGGGCTGCTCGACTTTGATCGGCTGGAAGCGCCGCTCGAGCGCGGCGTCCTTTTCGAGGTGCTTGCGGTACTCGTCGATGGTGGTGGCCCCGATGGTCTGCAGCTCGCCCCGGGCCAACATCGGCTTGAGGATGGAGGCGGCGTCGATGGCCCCCTCGGCCGCGCCGGCGCCGACCAACGTGTGCAGCTCGTCGATGAACAGGACGATGTCGCCGCGGGTGCGGATCTCCTTCAGCACCTTCTTGAGACGCTCCTCGAAATCGCCGCGGTACCTGCTGCCCGCGACCAGGGCGCCCAGGTCGAGCGTGTAGAGCTGCTTGCCGGTCAGGGTTTCGGGAACATCGTCAGCCACGATCCGCTGGGCCAGACCCTCGACGATCGCCGTCTTGCCCACGCCGGGCTCCCCGATGAGGACCGGGTTGTTCTTCGTGCGTCGCGACAGCACCTGCATGACGCGCTCGATCTCTTTCTCGCGGCCGATGACCGGATCCAGTTTGTGGTCTCTGGCCAATGCGGTGAGGTTGCGGCCGAATTGATCGAGCACCGGAGATCCGGTCGGCGCGTCGGACGACTGCGACCCGGGAGCACCGGCACCCACCGACTCCTTGCCCTGGTAGCCCGAGAGCAGTTGGATCACCTGCTGGCGAACCCGCGGCAGGTCGGCTCCCAAGCTCTGGAGCACCTGGGCGGCGACGCCCTCGCCTTCACGGACGAGACCGAGGAGCATGTGCTCCGTCCCGATATAGCTGTGACCGAGCTGCAGCGCCTCGCGCAACGACAGCTCGAGCACCTTCTTCGCCCGGGGAGTGAACGGCGGGGATCCGGTCGGTGCCGTCCCGGCCAGCCCAATCGTCTCCTCGACCTTCTCACGCACAGCCTCGAGCGAGACGCCCAGCGACTCGAGAGCCTTGGCCGCGACGCCCTCACCCTCGTGGATCAAGCCCAGGAGGATGTGCTCCGTGCCAATGAAGCTGTGGTTCAGAAGACGCGCCTCTTCCTGTGCGAGCACAAGAACTCGACGAGCCCGGTCTGTGAATCGTTCGAACACTCCACCGCCTCCATCTGCGGTCGGCAACTGATCAAAGTCTACAGGTGCAGGTACACCCCGCACCCGCACCGTCTGATTTTCCAGGTCCTTTTCTCAGACATCGGCTTCCTGGCCTATCGTCTGTAGGAAGTGAACGTCGTAGAGCTCCTTGGGCTTCCCGCACTCGAAGAACACCTGCAGCGCCTCGAACCCCTGCTGGTCGAGTCCGTCGTCACCGGCGACGGCTTCCTCGACGAGGTCACGACCCACCTGCTGGCTGCGGGCGGAAAACGCCTGCGCCCGGTCCTGGCCCTGGCCACGGCCACATCGGGGTCCGGCGCGGCCACCCGGGAAGACCTCTTGGGAGCGGTGGCCGTGGAGCTGGTCCATCTGGCCTCGCTCTACCACGACGACGTGATGGACGAGGCGACCGTCCGCCGAAACGTGGAGAGCGTCAATGCCCGGTTCGGGAACCTGGTGGCCATCGTGGCCGGCGACTTCCTGCTGGCCCGATCGGCCGAAATCGCCGCCGGGCTGGGCACGGAGATCGCCGCCCTGCTGGCCGCCACGCTGGGTGAGCTTTGCCAGGGTCAGGTGGCCGAGGTGCATTCGGCCTTCCAGGTGGGCCGGAGCCAGGACAGCTACACCGATGCCATCGCCGGCAAGACGGCTTCGCTGATGGCCACCTCGTGCCGGATCGGTGCCCTGACCGGTGGTCTCCGGCGAGACGAGGTGGACGCGTTCACGCTGTTCGGCCGGTACTTCGGCATGGTCTTCCAGGTACGCGACGACATCCTCGACGTCGTGGGGACCGAAGCGGAGCTCGGAAAGCCGGCCGGTCAGGATCTGGCCGAAGGCATCTACACACTGCCGGTGCTGTTGGCCTTGGCCGATCCCGACGCCGGTCCTGAGCTCGGCCCTCTGCTCGGGCAGCCCCTGGGTCAGCCCGAACGGGACAAGGCCCGCTCCATCGTGGCCGAGTCGGGAGCCATCGGAGGGGCCACCACGGTGGCGAGACACTACGCCGAGCTGGCCGCCTCGGCCGCAGTCTCCGGTCCGTCGGCCGACCTGGCCCGAGCCTTCACCAGGCTGGCTCACGCGCTGGTCGACGACCTGCCCGCCGACTGACCGGTCTGCCCTTCCGGTCACCGGACCGAGTCCGTTCAACTCTTCGTGGTCGAGGTCGTGGTGGTTGACGCAGTCGGCGGCGTCGTGGGCGGCGTCGTCGTGGACGGAGCCGTCGTAGACGGAGCCGTCGTGGAGGGGGTTGTGGTGGGCGGGGTCGTCTTCGTGGACGGGGTCGTCGTCGTGGACGCCGCCTTGGCCGCCGCCGCCTTGGCCGCCGCCGCCTTGGCCGCCGCCACTGCCTCGATGTGAGCGACCCTGGCGGCTCGTGCGGCCCTCGCCTTGGCCCGGGCCTCAGTCCTACCCGCCTTCTGGTCGACCCGGATCATCCGCACCAGCACGGCGCACGCCGGGCTCACGGCCCGGGCCAACCTCCACTCCCGGCTGGACGAACGGGCGGAGAGGTCCCGGGCCCGGAGCGCAAGCACGTGGGTGACGTGATACTCCAACGCCGCGAGGCGGGACTTGTGGCCATCGGCCCTGGCCTCCGCCTCCCACACCCGCAGCCGATGCAACCTCTTGGCGAAGCGGGCTTCGATCCGGCTCTGGTGGTGCAGCCACTTGTGGGCCGTCACGCAGTCGGAGGCCAGGAGTCGGGCGAGCTCCCGGTGCTTCACCGCCTTTGACACGGAGTGGGCATCCGTGGTCGTCGACGCCCCGGCCGGACCGACCAGGGCCACGGTGGACGTCGCCATCGTCGCCACTGTCACCACTGTGATCAGGAGATTCCTCGAGAAACGGCGTAGCGACATCGTCGTCGGCATTGCTCTGGTGCTCCTCTGCTCGCGGCCTGCACTACTGCCCCACCTGAGTCGGCGGCGTCTGAGGAGTACAACCCTACCGTCCGAAGACCACAATTCACCATCGCCCCTCCGGAATGGCCGTGCCGGGGCCTCGGACGGAAGAAAAATCGGTGGGGAGGCCAGGGCGGCCCGGTCGAGCAGGGCCCAGTCGACCAGGGCCGGCCCGGTCGGGCAGGGCCCAGTCGACCAGGCCCGGTCAGGCCGAGGCGGCAGCTACCGCGGGGAGGGTTTGGGTGAATTGCGCTCGAAGATGATCCGGAGGCCGTGGAGGGTGAGCCACGGCTCCACGTACTCGATCTCCTCCGAATACGGGGAGATGAGCTCGGACAGGCCCCCGGTGGCCACCACGGTGCATTCGCCCAGGACGGCCGCGAACCTTCGGCACAGGCCGTCGACCTGGCCGGCGAACCCGTAGAGGGCACCGGACTGGATCGACTCCACCGTCGATTTGCCGATCACGCTCCTCGGCTCGACCAGCTCGACCCGGCCGAGGGCGGCGGCGTTGGCGAACAGCGCGTCGAGGCTGATGGCCACCCCGGGGGTGATGGCCCCACCGAGATACTCCCCGGCCGCCGAGATGGCGTCGAAGGTCGTCGCCGTGCCCAGGTCGACCACCACGCACGGGCCGCCGAACAGGTCGTAGGCACCGACCGCGTTGGCGATGCGATCGGCACCCACCTCTTTGGGGTTGTCGTAGAGGATGGGCATCCCGCTCCTCACGCCCGGCTCGAGCACCACGGAGGGAACGTCGAACCACCGTGCCACCATCTGGCGCAGATTGGCCGTGACCAGCGGCACCGAGGAGGTCACGGCGATACCGGACACCGCATCGTCGATGTCCAGCCCGTCGAGGTCGAGCAGCTGGGTGAGCAGGAGCGCATGTTCGTCGGACGTGCGCTCCGCCAC
>JBEKOI010000018.1:0-23490 GCA_049521915.1 Acidimicrobiales bacterium
TGGGCGTCCTCGGCCAGGCCGTCCTCCTGGCCATCGGCGGCTCCATGGTGGTCGACCACACCCTGTCTCTCGGCGCCCTGGTGGCCTTCTTCCTCTACCTCAACCGGTTCTTCCAGCCCATCCAGCTGCTGGTCCAGCAGTACAACACCTACCAGCAGGGACAGGCTTCGGTGTACAAGCTGCGCACCCTGGTGGACACCGAGCCCGAGGTCCGTGAGGCGCCCGACGCGGTGGAGCTTCCCCCCATCGAGGGGGAGATCGTCTTCGACCACCTCTCCTTCGGCTACGTGCCCGACCGGTTGGTCATCGAGGACGTGGACCTCAGGGTGTCACCGGGCGAGACGGTGGCCTTCGTGGGACCGACGGGCGCGGGCAAGTCGACCCTGGCCAAGCTGGTGACCCGGTTCTACGACCCCACCGTCGGGAGGGTCCTCATCGACGGGCATGACCTCCGTGACGTGACCATGCACTCGCTGCGCAGCCAGCTCGGGGTGGTCCCCCAGGAGCCGTTCCTCTTCGCCGGCACCATCGGTGACAACATCGCCTTCGCCCGCCCCGATGCCAGCGACGAGGAGATCCACGAGGCGATCGACAAGGTCGGCCTCACCGATGTGGTGGACCGGATGCCGAACGGACTCGACACCGTGGTCCACGAGCGGGGCCAGACCCTGTCGTCCGGTGAACGGCAGCTCCTCGCCCTGGCCCGGGCGTTCCTCGCCCATCCCCGGGTGCTGGTGCTCGACGAGGCCACGTCCAACCTGGACCTCCAGTCGGAGACGAAGATCGAGAACGCCCTCGACGTCCTGCTCGAGAACCGCACCGCCATCCTCATCGCCCATCGGCTGTCGACGGCCATGCGGGCCGACCGCATCGTGGTCGTCGACCTCGGTCGTATCATCGAAGTGGGTACCCACGACGAACTGGTGGCGGCCGGCGGCCGCTACGCCGAGATGTATGCCACCTGGGTACGCCAGTCCGAGCTGGACGAGCACGCGCCGGCCGAAGCCGGGGCCTGAGCCGGTAGACCGGGTGTCATGACAGAAGTCCGCTGATGGAGATCGGCGTGGTCCTACCCCAGACGGAGATCAGCCCCGACGTGGGCGCCGTCCGCTCCTACGGACAGGGCGTAGAAGGTCTGGGCTTCCGGCACCTGATCGCCTACGACCACGTGGTCGGGGCAGATCCGGCGGTGCACCATGGTTGGGACGGGCCCTACGACATCGACACCCAGTTCCACGAGCCGTTCGTGCTGTTCGGCTACCTGGCCGCCTGCACCTCGCTCGAACTGGTCACCGGGATCACCATCCTCCCCCAGCGCCCGACCGTGCTGGTGGCCAAACAGGCGGCCGAGGTCGATCTGTTGACCGGTGGGAACTTCCGCCTCGGCGTGGGGATCGGGTGGAACCCGGTCGAGTACGAGGCCCTCGGCCAGGACTTCACCACCAGGGGCAGGAGGATCGAGGAGCAGATCGACCTCCTACGGCAGCTCTGGACCACTCGTTCGGTGACCATGGCCGGCCGCTTCGACAAGGTGACCGGAGCCGGCATCGCCCCGATGCCCGTGCAGCGTCCCATCCCCATCTGGTTCGGTGGAAACTCGCCCCGGGCCTATGCCCGCATGGGAAGGTTGGCCGACGGGTGGTTCCCCATGGTCCAACCCGGCCCCCACCTCGATGCCGCACGCCAGATCGTCGACGCGGCCGCCCGGGAGGCCGGTCGGGACCCGGACGCCATCGGCATGGAAGGCCGGGTCGAGTGGCGCGGAGACGTCGAAGACCTGGTCAGGCGAGTTGAAGGTTGGAGTGGGGTGGGCGCCACCCAGGTCTCGGTCAACACCATGGGGTCGGGACTGCCCACCGTCGACGCCCACCTCGGCGCGCTGGCCGTCATCGCCGAGGCCCTCGGGCTGCGCTGATCTGCCCGGAGCGGGCTGCCCCCGGCTACGCCGTCGGGTGCCGACCGGACCAGGGGTCGGCTTGCTCGAGGAAGGACGCCACCCGGACCAGCTGTGCCTCCCGCCAGGGTCCGGCCACGATCTGGACGCCGACCGGCAGACCGGAGGCGGCGACGTGCAACGGCAGGCTGATGGCCGGCTGGCCGGTGATGTTGAAGATGGCGGTGAACGCGGCCATGGCCACCACCTCGAGGACAGGGGCCCCGGCCCCGGCATGGACGGCATCCAGCAGCCCGACCCCGGGGGGCTCGATGCTCATGGTCGGCGTGACCAGGAGGTCGAACTCGGTGTCGAAGCGGGCCACGATCTTCCGTGACATGCGCTGCAGTTGGCCGAGCGAGCGGACGAACGTGAGGCTGTCCACCTCTTCGGCCGCGGCGTAGGCCGCCCGGTTGTGGGGTTCCACCCGCTCCCAGTCGATTCCGTCCGTCTCGGCCAGTCCGGCGTTGATCACATGGAGGAACGGACCCAATCCCTCCGGATCGAACACGTCCGTGTCCAGTGTCGACACGTGGTGTCCGGCCGCCTCGAGCAGGCGACCGGTGTGCTCTACGGCCGCGATGGCTTCTGCGGCCACCTGCAGTCCGAGCGCCGATACCGTGCACAGCGCCACCCGGAGGCGCCCGGGATCGGCGCCGACCTCGTCGGCGAACGGACGGGTGGGCCGGGGTGCATTCGACCAGGCGAAGGGGTCGGGGGCGCTGATGACGTCGAGCACGGCGGCGCTGTCGGCCACCGTCCGGCTGAGGGCCCCTTCGGTGACCATGCCCTGCCATCCGGGGACGGTCGAGGGCACCCTGCCCCGGCTCGGCTTGAGGCCGACCAGCCCGCAGCACGATGCCGGGATCCTGATCGATCCGCCACCATCGCTGGCGTGGGCCACAGGGAACATCCCGGACGCCACCGCCGACCCCGCTCCCCCACTCGAACCGCCCGACGTGTGGAGCGGGTTCCACGGATTGCGGGTGGCGCCGAACAAGCTGTTCTCGGTCACGGTGATCGACCCGAACTCGGGGGTGTTGGTCCGGCCGGTGAGGATGAAGCCGGCGGCCACGAACGCATCGGCGATGGGTTCGCTCACACCGCTCGGCCCGGGCGGGGCCCCGCGTGATCCATAGGTCACGGGCTGCCCGGCCACGGGCAGGAGGTCCTTGATGGGGAGTGGTACTCCGGCGAACGGGGGGAGATCCTCGGCCCCGACGGCGATCCTGTCACCCAACTTCTTGGCGTCGCCTCGTGCGTCCTCGTCGTTCCGCCAGATCACCGCGTTGAGAGCGGGATTGCGTTCGTCGACGCGTTGCAGGCAGGCGTCCAGGACCTCGAGCGGGCTCACATCCATGGCCCGAATGGCCGAGGCGATTTCGAGGGCAGTTGCGTGTTCGTCCATCCGGTCAGGGTAGTGCCGGTCGGGGCGCCGGTCCCGGGTACACACCGGGAGGGCGCCGTTGACCGGGCACCGGGTGGCGGTTACCATCCCACTCGCCACGGGCCAGCCACCGACGGTGCCGGCGCCGGCCGGGCTGAACAGGGGATTCTGGGTCCAAAAAGGGGGAACGTGCTCTTCGTCCACGAAGTCCACTCGGTGGTGGGAACGGACGCGGACCGCTTCGAGGATGCCTACCGGGACGGCTGGATGCCGCTCCTGGCCAAGGGCTCCGACGCCCGGCTCCTCTGGTACTTCGATCACGCGCACGGCAGCGGGCCGGCCTATCGGGTCGTGACCGTCACCGCGGTGGAAGACGGGGCCGCGTGGCTCCACCTGGCCGATCGGATGGCCCGGGGTGACCTGCAGTCGTGGGCCCGGCACCGCGACGGGCTCCAGCACGAGTCACGGGGGCGGATCCTGACCCCGCTCCTGTGGTCGCCGGGCATCGGCAGGTTGGCTGACGTACCCACGGAGCCCGCCGTCCATGAGCCCACCATGTACATGGAGGACACCATGTGGCCGTTTCCGGGCAAGGTGCGCGAGTACATCGAGGCCGCGGGCACGGTCTACCGACAGGCACTCGGCGCCGAGGGATCACAGGTGCACATGAGCATCGAGCTGGCCCTGCAATCCATGCCCGGGGCGGGCAGGTATCCCGAGGTGACGCTGCTGCAGAAACTGTCGAGCCTCCCGTTGCTGATCCGGCTGCTCACCAACGACATCCCGACGGAGGTCACCCGACCCGGGTCGTGGATGCACGAAGCACTCGACCTGCGTGATCAGTGGCAGAGCAAGCTCCTGCGCACCACGGCGTGGTCACCGCTCCAATGACACCGGCAGCGCCTCTGGCCGATCCGACAGATGAGCGGGAGGTGCCGGCCGTTGCTGTTCATGCATGAAACCCACCGCGTCATGGGCCGCCACGCCTCGGCCTTCGAGGACATGTACCGGAACGAGTGGATGGGCGCGCTGGCCACCGGTGACGAGGCGCGGCTCGTGTGGTACCTCAACCACGCCATGGGCAGCGGGCCGGCCTACCAGGTGGTGACCATCACCGCCTGCGCGGACGGGGCCGCCTGGGAGCGGCTGGCGGGCCGGATGCTCACCGGGGATCTGAGCGATATCACCTCCCGGCTCGACGCCCTCCGCTACGAGGTGCAGGGGAAGATCCTGACCCCGGTGTCCTGGTCGGCGCTGCAGGACGTCGATCTTGTGGCCGTCCCCACCGACGGGCGCGAGCACGAGCTCTCGTTGTACATGCAGGACACCGGGTGGCCGCACGCGCCGCTCGACGACTACATCGAGCTGTGGGACCGCGAGTACTGGCACTTCATGCGCCAGATCCCGCCCGACAGGCAGCTCCTCGACATCGTGGCCTGCTTTCAGGTGGCCCACGGTTCGGGCATCCGGCCCGAGGCCATCCTGATGCAGAAGATCGTGAACTTCTCGACGCTGGGCAACCTCCTCACCAGTGTCGAGAAGCACGACCCCGACACCTGGCCCGGGTCCTACATGGCCAAGGGGCTCGAGGTCCGTGACCAGTGGGAGAGCAAGCTCCTGCGCACCAGCACCTGGTCGCCACTGTGGTAGCGGGCCGGGGACCCCGCCCGTAGATTGAGCCGATGGACACCCCCGATGCCGATGAACAGGCGACCGCACCGCGGACGGCGGCCGTCTTCCACGAGCTCATCGACGAGCTGCACGCGCTGGAGGGTCGTCTTCACCTCCCTGACGTACCCCTCGACGAACTCAGCCTCCTCGAGGGGTACAAGTGGATCTTCACCATCCTGGCCGTGGGCCTCGATGCCCACGTCTGGGCCGATCCGGCCCGGCCCCGGTTCGTGGACATCGTCGGGCCCAACCGAAAGTGGGGAGGCGACAACTCCGACGCCTTCTACCAGTACGCCCCCATCGACCCGCACCGGACCTACGTGGTCAAGGGCCGCCGGGGCGACGCCGACTATCTGTCCCTGACCGTCTACGGCGGCCCGTCCGATGGCCGGTACTCGGAGCGCATCGTGGGAACCCTCAACGACCGCTCGCTCGACATGGCCGAAGACGGCACCTTCTCGATCGTTCTCAGCCCGGACGCGCACAGTGGGGCGTGGATCAAGCTCGAGCCCGACGCGGTGTGCGCCATCACCCGTGACTACCTCTCCGACCCCGACCGCGGCGTGCGGGCCCAGTGGGGCATCGAGGCGGTCGATCCACCGCCCACCCGCCGCGAGGACGATGCGGATCTGGCCCGACGCCTTCAGGCCACCCTCACCTGGGTACGCGACCAGGCCCGTATCGTCCCCATTCCCCTCGGGACCCCGAACACGGTCGATGAGCCGTATCCGGTGCCCAGCCAGACGTTCGGCTGGGCGGCCGGTGACGCCGCCTATGCCATGGGCAGCTTCGCGCTGGACAAGGACGAAGCGCTGGTGATCGAAGGTCGGTCCCCCCCGTGCGCCTTCTGGAACGTGTGCCTGTGGAACCAGTTCCTGCACACCTACGACTACGCCTACGAGCGGGTGACCCTCAACGGCTCCCAGGTCGCCTACGAGCCCGACGGCTCGTGGTCACTGGTCATCGCCCACCGAGACCCGGGCCACGTCAACTGGATCTCGACCGCGGGGCACCCGAGGGGGCGGATCTGGTTCCGCTGGTTCCTCCCCGAGACCACGCCGGTCAAGCCCACCGCCCGGGTGATCCGCATCGACGGCGGACCGGAGTCGTCCGGGTCCGGATCCGGCTCGACAACCGGCTCCACCGGATCCGGCTCCACCGGATCCGGCTCCGCAACCGAGGGGCGATCAGACGGGAGCGGCGCGTCATGACCGGGCGCCCGGCTCCGGTGATCCTCGACGACCTGGCCTGCCCCCGCTTCAGCCCCGAGATCGACCAGCTCCGGGCCAGCCTGGTGGACATCGCCCCCGGGTGCCCGCTCGAGCCCGATGCGCTGTGCGAGGAGGCGGTCGAGCAGGCCGGGACCGGCGACTTCGGCGACGGTGCCTTCGCTGACCGGCTCGACGTACTGTGTCGGGCGCTGCGTGAGGAGGCGGACCTCAGCGCCTCGGGCATCGTCAGCTGGTACAGCCAACTGGTGCAGTTCCTGAAGAACCGCCTGCTCATCCAGGATCTGCTGACCAGGCACCCCGAGATCCACGAGATCCGGATCGAACGGCCCATCATCATCTGCGGGCTGCCCCGCACCGGCACGACCCATCTGCACAACATGATCGGCTCCGACCCCGCCTTCCGTTCCCTGCCGTACTGGGAGAGCCTCGAACCCGTCCTCGCCGACAACGAGCGCCCCGCGCCCGGCGAGCCCGATCCGCGGCCGGCCCGGGCGGCGATGGCACTCGACGTGCTCGCCGCCGCGCTGCCCTACTTCGACCGGATGCACGAGATGACCGCCGACCACGTCCACGAGGAGATCCAGCTCCTGGCCATCGATGTCTCGACGATGCTGTTCGAGACCCAGGCCCTGATGCCGTCCTGGCGCGACTTCTTCAAGTCCGAGGACCAGACTCCCTCCTACGAGTACCTCCGCACCCTCTTGAAGGTGCTCCAGTGGCTGCGGGGCGGTGAGCGTTGGGTGCTCAAGTCGCCACAGCATCTCGAGCAGTTCGGTCCGCTGGTGTCCACGTTCCCCGACGCCACGTTCGTGGTGACCCACCGGGACCCGTCCCCGGTGACCGTCTCCATGGCCACGATGGTCGCGTACACATCCCGGATGTCGGTCGAACACATCGATCCGTTGGCCATCGGACACTACTGGTCGGCACGGATCGAGGACCTGTTCCGCGCCTGTGTGGCAGATCGGGAGGTCCTCCCGTCCGAGCGCTCGATCGACCTGGCGTTCCGCGACTTCATGGAGGATGACATGGCCGTCATCGAACGGATCTACGACGTCGCCCGTCAACCCTTCGACGACCGGTCACGCGCCGCCATGGAGGCGTTCGGTGCCGGACATCCCCGCGGCCGGAACGGGACCGTCGTCTACCGGCCGGACGTCCTCGGCATCGACCCGGCCGAACGCCATGAGGCCCTCGCCTTCTACCGGACGCGGTTCGGCGTCGAGGACGAGGCACCGGTCCGAAAATGAGCACCGTCATCCGCGCGGCCAGGGTGGACGACGTCGGCGCGGTGCTGGCGCTATGGCGTCACGCCGGCGCCGAACCGAGTCATACCGACGACGAGGAGAGCCTCGGGCGTCTCATCGCCCACGACGAGGGTGCGCTGATGGTGGCCGAGTCCGACCGGCAGATCGTCGGAACGGTCATCGCCGGGTGGGATGGCTGGCGAGGCTCCGTCTACCGGCTGGTGGTGACCCCCTCCCGCCGGCGTGCCGGCCTGGGCCGCCGGCTGGTCCGGGCCGCGGAACACCGGTTGTCGACCGTCGGAGCATCGAGGCTCCAGGTCATCGTGGTGGAGACCGACGCGCAGGCCACCGGATTCTGGAGGGTCAGCGGCTGGGAGCAACAGGCCGAGCGCCTCCGGTTCGTCAAGGCTTGAGCACCGCGGCGCGGGACCGGGGCCCGGTGCTCAGCCGGTCTGGACCTCGGCGATGTGCTGGAGCTCGATCTGCAGGGGGATCAGGAAGCTGATGTAGGCGTTGGTCAAGGTGAAGTCCGACGTGGAACCGTGGGTGGTCATCTGGTCCAGGTCGATGACGGTGACCCGGTCGTCCTTCTCCCGGTAGGCCTTGGCCCGGTCGAGAATGGCCGTCAGCTCGTCGACGGACGAGATCTCCAGCCCGAAATGGTCAAGGTACGGAGCCCGGAGGAAGTCGTCGGTGGCGGGCAGGAAGTAGAGGTACTGACGCATCTCCCCGGTGTAGACGATGAGGGGGTTGCCCTTCTCGGTGCTGTTGTCGCCCTCCGTCCAACCGAACACCTCGCCGTAGAAGTCGAGCAGCGCGGCGCGCCCCGCGGCGTCGAGCACACTGGCGTCGACGCTGATGGCCACGTGGTTGATGATGGGCCGCACGTCTGGTCGGGTGGTCATGACACCTCCGGGTTCACAAGTACCTTTGCCGCGATCTCGCCCCGTGACAACCTCTGCATGGCATCCATCAGCCCGACGAGGGGCACGTCCCCGGCCTCGATGAGCAGATCGACCGGGAGGGCACCGCTGTCGAGCAGATCGATGGCGGGCTGGAAACCGTCGGCGCTGTAATTGAAGGCGCCCACAGCCTCGAGCTCGAGGATGATCATCCGGTTGTGGTTCACCGGTGTCGGCTCGGCCCCGGTTCCGACGAACACGAGGGTGCCGGCAAAATCCAGCTGTCCGAGGGCAGCCTGGGCCGCATCGGCCCGGCCCGAGCACTCGAACGCCACGGCATAGGACCCCGACACCACGCCACCGGGCGCCGGGTCGACCAGGCTCTCGGGAGCAAGGGCACGCGTGGCCCCGACGGCGAGGGCCAGATGGCGCCGGGCCGCAACCGGCTCGCTGACCGAGATGTCGGTCACCCCCCGGGCCCGCAGCACGGCCAGGATGATGAGGCCCACCGGGCCGCCCCCGGTGATCAGGACCCGGTCATCTGGCCCCACGTCGGCCAGCTCGACGGCGTGGAGGGCGATCGCCGTCGGCTCGGCCAGCGCCGCCGCCCGCATGGAGAGCGAGTCCGGGATGCGCAGCGCGTTGGCGGCGGACACCGTCAGGTACTGGGCGAACGCGCCCCGCATGTCCCGGATGTCGCCCTGCTGGCGGCCAAGGCAGACCGACGGCCGTCCCCGCCGGCAGGGCCGGCATCTGCCGCACCCGGGTGTGGGGTTGAAGACGACCCGCTCGCCGCCGGACCAACCCGGTCCGGTCCCTTCGGCCGACGCCACGATGCCCGACCACTCGTGGCCGAGGATGGCGCCGGGTCTGGCGTAGCGGTCGAAGACGAGGTGGAGGTCGGAGCCGCAGATCCCACACTCGGACACCTCGACCAGCAGCTCGCCCGGCCCGGGGTCGGGAGTGGGGACCTCCTCCACCGCGACCCGGCCGTCCCCCACGTAGACGGCCGCCGTCATCAGCCCTTTTGCCACGGCGGTCATGCTACGACAACGGGTCGGCCAGCGCCGTCGGACCGGGGCCCCGGTCCCGGCGATCGGTCAACGGATCACCAGGGCCAGGCCCAGCCCGATCGGGAGGAAGACCCATCCCCACTGGGCCGCCACCATCACCACTCCCGAGCGGTAGCCGTAGAGCACCGCCTGCTGAGGTGGGTTGAACGCCGGGGGGCCGAGCGCCGACAGGACGGCGATGACGGCCACGGCGGTGGATCCGGTGGCTACGGCCACGATGGCCAGGTAGGCGATGCGCACGCCGCTGAGGAACAGCCACCGCCGGTACTCCGAGGTGGTCCGCGGCACCGACGCATTGTGCGGGTGGAGCACGGAGCCCGTGTACAGGGCCGCGCCCACGAAGGCCAGGAGCGGCCCGGACACGGTCAGGATCCACCTTGATGCGGCGGGTGCCGGACCGGTGGCGTGCAGGGCCAGGCCGAGGATCACGGCCAGCACCATCGACTGATCGAACCAGCCCGTCGAGCGACGCTGGCGGATGGGGGCGTCACGGCGCATCAGGTGGATGCAGACAGCGTTGGGCACGGCGTAGACGGCGTTGGTGAGGGCGGCGATCGCCGTTCCCTCGGGGCCCACCAGGGCACCGGCGATGGGGAGGACCCAGAAGGTGGCGTTGGGGAACGCGGCCCAACCCTCGAGTTCGGCCAGCCCACTGCTCCGTCGACCACGGGCCAGATGGGCGACCCCGAGCAGCAGCCCGCCCACACAGGCGATCAGGATGGGGGCCACGATCTGGTGGGGCGCGGTCAACCGCCAGGCGGAGAACAGCCCCAGCAGGGCCGCCGTGGCCACCAGCTGGAAACGGAGGTAGACGGGCCAGCCCCGCCTGAGGCGCGGACCGCTGTGATGGACGGCCAGGCCCATCAGTGCGCCGACCAGGTAGGCCCCGAAGGTGATCGCCAGGTTCAAGCGCCGACCCTAACCCAGCCGCCCATGGGGACGGGGCGCCCGATGACGACAACCCGACGGCACCCGTCGCCCGTCCGGGGTTCCCGGTAGCGTCTGGGCGTGGCTGACAACGACGCCGACCGGAGCATCGATGACGTCCTCCATTCGCTGGGCGCGACCGACGAGCAGATCGAGGTGGCCCGGCGCGAATGCCATTTCGTCGGGCTGGCCGCCGATCTGGTGTTGTCCAAGGGCGCCGTGCTGACCGCCGCCGAACTCGCCGTCCGGGCCGGGGTGCCGGTGGAGGTGGTCCTGTCACTGTGGCGCACCCTGGGCGTCGTCGTGCCCGACGAGCACCAGCCGATGTTCTCCGACCGGGACGCCGACTTCACCTCGTTCATCCTGCAGACCAACCCTGTCGGGTCACACGGGGACGAGCTCCTGAGGGTCCTCGGCAGTTCGCTCACCCGGGTGGCCGAGGCTGCTGTCGCTGTCTATGTGCAGACGGTCGAGCCGGAGATGGACCTCCCCGAGGTGGACATCGCGGTGTGGGCCAAGGACATGGCCGATGTGACCGCCGCGGCCCTGCGCCTCGGCGATTCGATGGGCACCATCTTCTCGCACCACATGCGGGACGCCATCCTCCGCCAACGGGCCGCCCAGACCGGGGTGGCCGACAGGTCCCTGCACCGGTTGGCGGTGGGATTCATCGACCTGGTCGGCTTCACTCCCCTCTCCCTGCGCACCTCGCCGGCCAAGCTGCTCGGGCTCATCAGCCAGTTCGAGGCCAAGGCCTTCGACGTGGCGTCCGGTCACAGCGGCCGGATCGTCAAGCACATCGGTGACGAAGTGATGTTCGTCGCCCTTGACGCTGACGCCGGATGCGCCATCGCCCGCGACATCACCGCGGCCTATTCGGAGGGTATCGAGCCCCGCGGCGGAGTGGCCTACGGCGACGTGATCACGCGGCACGGCGACTACTACGGCACGGTGGTCAACCTGGCCTCCCGTCTGGCCGAGCTGGCGGTGCCCGGTGAGGTTCTGGTCAACGGGACGGTGGCCACGTCGGCCACCGGACGGTTCGCCTTCCGGCCGGCGGGGCGACGGCTCCTCAAGGGCTTCGACGACCCCATCGAAGTCTTCTCCCTGGACATGGTGCCGGCGACCCCGCCGGCCCCCGCAACCCCTGCACACCGATCCGCCCCTCCGGGGTGACGCCGCCCGTCCGCTACCGCTCCGGCGACGAGGACAGCGGCCGTTGGCTCGGCTTCCCCTACCGGCCGGGCGACATCGTCATCAGCACGCGCTCCAAGAGCGGGACGACCTGGGTCCAGATGATCTGCGCCCTGCTGGTCTTCCAGACCCCCGAGCTGCCGGACACGCTGCCCCGACTTTCGCCCTGGCTCGACTGGCTCGGCACCCCTCGGAGCGAGGTGTACGCCCAGCTCTCGGCCCAGCGGCACCGCAGGTTCATCAAGAGCCACACCCCGCTCGACGGACTGCCGCTCGACCCACGATGCACCTACATCGTCACGGCGAGGCATCCGCTCGACCTGGCGGTGTCGCTCTACCACCAGGGCGAGAACCTCGACCGCTCGCGCATCCGACAGCGCCTCGGCCGTCCCGGGCCCGAAGCGCTCCCCGTTCGGCCACCGCTGCACGAGTGGCTCGTGGCGTGGATCGACCAGGAGGCGGACCCGCGGGACCAGCTGGATTCGCTGCCCGGCGTGATGTCGCACCTCACCGATGCGTGGCACCGTCGGGACGATCCCACCATCGTGCTGGTCCACTTCGACGACCTGTGCTCCGACCTCGGCGGCGAGATGCACCGCCTGGCGCGACTGCTCGGGATCACCGTGGCCGAAGATCGCTGGCCGGAGCTGATCGGGGCGGCGACATTCGAGGCCATGCAGGCGGACGCCGGTCGGATCGCACCGAATCCGTCCGGAATCCTGAAGGACAGCGCCGCCTTCTTCCGGCGGGGAAGCTCGGGGGCAGGCGTCGAACAGCTCACCGACGACGAGCTCGAGCGCTACCGGGCGCGTGCGGCCGAGCTGGCACCAACCGATCTGTTGCCGTGGCTGCACCGGGACGCGTCCGACCGGGCGTGAGCACACCCGTTGCGACCCGGTGCCGAGAACACCCGACCGGCCACGAGAGGACGGGTCATCGAGGCCACAGGCGCGTCCCGAGGCCCGAGGCCCGCGCCACCGGCCGGTCGACGGCGGAACGGATCGACGACTCGCTCCCGACGATGGTCAGCCGATCCTTGGCTCTGGTCACCGCGGTGTACAGCAGTTCGCGGGTGAGAATCGGGGAACCGGCCGGCGGCAGCGACACGACTGCATGGGGGAACTCGGAACCCTGGCTCTTGTGGATGGTCATCGCCCACCAGCTCTCGACACGGTCGAGCCTCGAGGGAGCCAGCATGCGCACGCCTCCTTCGGACATCAAGGCGACCTCCATCCCGCCGTCGCTGCTGACCACGACCCCGACATCGCCGTTGGCCACCCGGTTGACCCCGTCGTTTCCCGTCACCATGACCGGCCGGCCGACGTACCACCGGCGAGCCCGCCTCAGTTGCGGCAGCCGGGCACCGACATCGGCTTCGATCCGGTCATCCCAGTCGTACAGACCCAGCGGCCCGTGCCTGGTGGCGGCCAGGAGCTTGATCCGTCCGGCCGCGGCCAGAGCCTCGTCCACCTCGCCGCGGAGGGCCCTCGTGGCCAGGTCGACACCGGCCTCGACCAGCTCCCCGCGGATCCGGCCCACACCGGCCTCATCGGTGTCGAGCACCCAGCGGACGTCGGGATGTCCGGCGCCGAGGACGTCCATCGCGGCATCGCCATCCCCCAGACGGATCGATTCGGCCAGGGCGGCGATGCTCGACTCGGCGCCGAAGCGGTGCATCCGCCGGAGAACGGTCACCCGGCCGGCCAGTACCGACTCCTCGTGCCCGCCGGTGGTGCCCGGCTCCCCCGCCGGGCCGACGAGATCCCCGAGGACCGTTCCCGCCTCGATGCTGGCCAGCTGGTAGGGGTCGCCCACCAGCACCAGCCGTGCCTCGGGTCGCAACCCGTCGAGCAGCCGGGCCATCAGCGGGAGCGACACCATCGATGTCTCGTCGACGACGGCCAGATGGCACGGCAGCGGGTTCTGGCCGTTGTGGGTGAACCTCGGGCCCGGGAGCCACCCGAGGAGCCGGTGGATGGTGGTGGCATCGGTGGCGGCCAGGGTCCGGGCCACCCCCTCGCTGACCGCGCCGGAGCCGACCAGGCCGGACACCTCGCCCCGCACGGCGTCCCTCATCCGTTGGGCCGCCTTGCCGGTCGGAGCGGCGAGCACCACGTCGAGGGTGCGGCCCTCGTCCTCCGCCAGCCGGTGGGCGACGGCCAGGAGCCGGGCCACGGTGTGGGTCTTGCCGGTACCGGGGCCCCCGGCGATGATCGACACCCCCGAGGTCATGGCCCGGCGGACCGCAGTGCGCTGCAGGTCCGGCTGGCCGGCTGCGGCCGGACCGAAGAGATCGTCGAGGGCGGTGTCGAGGGCTCGGTCGTCCGTACCGCGATCCCCCACCGAGCCGGCCCTGGACCGGTGGGTCAGGTCGGCGGCCACAGCCCGCTCGTCGTGCCAGTAGCGCTGGAGGTAGAGGCGATCGCCATCCCACACCAGTGGGCGGACCCGGTCGAGTGGCAGGGCAAGCGGATCCTGTACCAGCGGGGAACCCTTGAGCGCCCGCACCCAACGGGCCAACCGGGGCCACGGGAGCTCGCCGAAGGCCCCGGACGATCCGTCCAGGTCCACGACCTGCTCGGCCAGGCGGGACAGGTCGACGCACACATGCCCGAAACGCGGTGCCCGCGCCGCGATGGCCAGAGCCAGGACGACCTCGTCAGCCACGTCGGGCTGGAGCCGGACCATGGTGGCGGCCAGGTGCACCTCGAAGGGCCCGAACACACCGGCATCGACGAACGGGGCGAGAACGGCCACCCTGTTCGGGACGACCGACTGCCGCACGACCACGGCCGACGGGCTCACGAGGCCAACTCCGTCACAGCCCGACCATCCAGGAGGTCGCTCAAGGCGACCACCAGCGCCGACGGGACGGCCCAGTCGAACACGCCATGGGGCCGGCCGTCACTCAGCGGGACCTCGGGCCCCGTCATCCCCCGGACGAACAGGTACGCCACCCCGCCGAGGTGGTCGGCCGGGCGGTAGCCGGACAACCTCCACCGGAGATAGCGGTGGAGGGCCACCGAATAGAGGAGCGCCTGCAAGGGGTAGTCGTGCTCGACCATGGCCTCGACCAGCCGCGCCGGGCGGTAGTCGTCAGGCCGAGGCGCCCCCCCGCGGGGGGTCAACACGTTGGTCTTGTAGTCGGCCACCACGAAACGCTGGTCACCCCCGTCGGGGATGCGGAGGATCAGGTCGATCGATCCGGTCAGGTGACCGGCCAGCTCCACGTCGATGAGCCCGCCGGCCACCCCGGCCGCCCAGGTCCGCAGGGGATCGTCCGGGTCGAGGTGGGCCAGCATGACCCGGCCCATGTCGGCCACCGTGGCACGGCGACCCGCCTCCCCCAGGCGGAGGTCGAAGGAGATCTCGTTGAGCCGGTCCCGGGGCCCGATGTCGGCCAGGCACCGGCCGCGGCACAAGGAGCCGAGCGGGGTCCGGATGGCCATCCCGAGTCCGTCGATCAGCAGCTGACGCCCGAGCCCGGCGGTACCGCCGGGTTCTCCGGCCGGCGTCAGGTCCACCGGGTACTTGATGAGCTGCCGATCGACAACGGCACCGAGCTCCCCGCCCGGTTCAGCGCTCTCCGCGCCGAAGTCGACGTGTTCGAACACGGCGTGGACGAGCGTACCGAACACGGTGCCGGCGGGCAGACGGACCAGGGGGCCGGGCCCATCGGGGCCGACCGAGTCGGGAGGCTGTGGCGCATCTTCGCCGGGCCGGTCACCTCCATCGGATCCGTCGAGATCGCCGGCTCCTTCGTCGGCGGCACCGCTGTCACCCAGCGCCAGGTCGTACGGATCGGACTCCGCCACTGCGGAGTGATCGGTGATGGCGGTGAACGACCACCTCCGCGCGGCGCGGTCGGGGATGACCGTCACCCTCGCCGCCTCGAGCGGCGGGGGGTCACGGACCGGATCCCCATCGACCCAACCCGTGGTGGGCAACGGCCCGTCGTCGATCGTGTCGATGCTGATGGCGTGGGCGGAGGCGTCGATCAGCGGTGACAGCGCGGAGACGATGCTGTCGTCCGCGGGGATGGGCACTGCGGTGCCGAGAGGAGGGCCGTCCGCCGAAGCGTCCTTCGAGGCGAGGTCCTTCGAGGCGAAGAGCACACGGGCCAGGGCGGTGCGGGCACTGTTCTGACCGTTCGCCCACCACAGGATGGTGTGGTGCTGGGCGCGGGTCAAGGCGACGTAGAGGAGCCGGAGCTGTTCGCCGGCCGTCGCCGCCGCCGCCAATTCCTTCCGCCGCTTCGCCCGTGCCGCGTCGGGCCACGTCTTGCCCTTGCCCACGTCGAAGGCCTTTTGCCCACTGTCCGGATCGACGTAGATCACCGGGCTCGGGCCACCGGTCCGGCGCCAGAGTGTGGGCAGGCAGACGATAGGGAACTCCAGTCCCTTGGCGGTCCACACGGTCATGACCTGGACCGCCTCGGCCTCGGACTCGATGCGCCGCGCCGTCACGTCTCCATCGACCTCGGTGTCGAGGTCGGCGCCCGGCGCGCTGTTGTCCAGGGTGGCCAGCAGCCCGGCCACGTTGGAGCGGCCAGTCGGGGTGGAACGGTGGAGGAGCTCGACCAGGTGATCGAGGTCGGTCATGTTCCGATCTCCATCCGGGGACGACAGCACGTTGGCCACGACCCCGCTGGCCGACCAGACCCGGGCCAGCACGTCGGCCACCGGATGGGTGGCCAACCGCTCCGACCAGTCGCGGAGGCGCTCCTGGATGTCGGAGAGGTCGGCGTCGGACGCGACAGCCACTTCCTCCGCGCTCCAACCGCCGAACCAGGACAACGCGTAGGTGCGGGCCCGCCGTGGGTCCGAGGGGCGGGCCATGCCGTGCAGCAGCCAGCGCATCTGATCTGCGGCCGGCGAGACCAATACGTTCCCTGCGTTGGCAACGACGGCGGGAACTCCCTGGCCGGTCAACGCGGCCTGCATGGCATTGCACTGATCGTTGGTGGTGACCAGGACGGCGATGTCGTCGGGGCGCACCTTGCGGGTCTCACCATTCTCTGTCTCGGGCGGCAGGCTGGCGCTGTCGAGGAGATGGCGGACCCTGGTCACCAGGTCCTTCTCGATGGCGGCGGCCGCGGCATCGACGGCGACCTCTTTCCTCTGCTTGACCCGGCCGATCCCCGCACCGACGGCCAGCCGCAACGACAGTGCGGGCATCGGCCCGTCCGGGTCGGAGATGTGGCGGTCCTGGCTCTCCCGGGCTGCGGTGACCGGCACGAAGCCGATCGACCGGTCACCGAAGGTCACTCCGCCGAACAGCCCGTCGAGGGCGGTGAGCACGGCGGTGTCCGACCGCCAATTGGAGCGCATCGATCGGCGCTCGATGCGTGCGTTCTCACCCACGGCACGGATGTACGTCTCGATGTCACCGCCCCGGAAGCCATAGATGGCCTGCTTCGGGTCACCCACCAGCACGAGGGAGGTGCCACCCGCCCCCTCGCCGAAGAGCGTCTCGAAGATCCTCCACTGGACCGGGTCGGTGTCCTGGAACTCGTCGATCAATGCCACCTTGAACCGGCTCCGGAGCGTCTCGACGGCGGACGTCGAGTGTGGACCGGTGAGCGCATCGCACAGGTCGGTGAGCACACTGTCGAAGCTCAGGGCGCCGCTCATCCGCCGGCGCTCCCCCATCCGGGCAACCGACTCCACCACCAGGTTCCTCAGAACGACCTGGTCGCGGGAGGCCCCCTGGTCCTCGGACCTGGGTTCGAGGACCAGATCGGGCCGGCCGGCTGCCTCCCCGGTGGCCTCGATCAGCTGGCCCAACTTCGGGAGGTCGTCGGGAGGATCCTCCCCCATGGCCGCGGCGGCCAGGACGTCGACACAGGTCTGCCTTCTCAGGTCATCAGCCTCCTCGACCAGCCGGGCGTCGGGGTCCACGCCCCCGGTCATCCCCAGCGCGTTGCGGACCTGGGCGGCGAAACCGTGGATGGTGGTGATGGTGGCCGCGTCGAAATCGGCGATGGCCGCCCTGAGCCGCGCCCGGTGCCGAGCCACATCGCCCGATGCCAGGTGACGGGCGACCTTGTCGTCACCGACTTCGGGGTGCCCGGGTTCGAGCCGGTCGGCCACCTCGATCAGTCGCTCGCGGACCCGGGCCCGGAGCTCGTTGGTGGCAGCACGGGTGAAGGTGACGATCAGCAGCTCGGATGCCGAGATATCCGACTCGGCCAGGTACCGGGTGGCCAGGTCGGCCAGCGCATAGGTCTTGCCGGTGCCCGCGCTGGCCTCGATGGCCAGGCATCGCTCGGGCAGTTCGTCGTCGACGGCGAACGGGACGTCGGGCACATCGGGCACGTCGGGCACGTCGGGCACGTCGGGCACGTCGGGCACGTCGGGCACGGTGGTCACTCAGGCCGGCTCGCTGCGCCGGCAGACGGAACCGCTGTCCACGTTGCGGTCGAGTCGTCCATGGCCCCGAAGAGATAGTCGGCAAACCGCGAGACCCTGTCACCGGCATCGCCCGGATCGCCGGGTCGGGTCGCGAGGCTCATGACCTCGTTGAACCCGAGACGCCCGTGAGCCAGCACGACCGATGGATTTCCCCCCTCCTGGTACGGATGTTTCGTCGACCAGTCGCCCGGTGTGACGGTACGCCGG
This sequence comes from Acidimicrobiales bacterium, assembly GCA_049521915.1. Taxonomy (GTDB): domain Bacteria; phylum Actinomycetota; class Acidimicrobiia; order Acidimicrobiales; family RAAP-2; genus Bog-756. The sequence continues at coordinate 18,187 of JBEKOI010000018.1, forward strand.
TACACCGCGTAGGAGAGACCGGGGAAGAAGGGGATCGGTTCGCGCATGCCCGTGCGGAAGCAGTTGACGGCCACCGCCAGAGCGCCGAGGGCCGTTGACGACCAGGCGGAAGCGTCACCGGCGATCCCGATGTCGAGGACGTCGGCCGGGAGACCGGCTTTGTCGGCCCTGCCCATGGCCACCGATCGCCATCGCTCGGAGGCACAGGCGGCTCCGAGGCTCATGAGGTCGAGCCAGGCATGGATCCGGTACTCAGGCTTGAGATGGGAGAACCCCACCCGGGCGGGCCCGCGGGATGCGCCCCGGAGACGGAGCGGGACCGATCCCACCACACGGGTGCCGTCGGCCAACTCGACATCAATCTCGAACGGCTCGGCGGGACCATTTCCGACTCCTCGTGCGGCCGCTGCTCCCACCAGTGCATCGACCTCGAGTTCGATGGCCGCAACTGCCAGGCCCTCCAGCGAGCCGGGTGGCAGGGTTCCCCGCTTGCGCTCGACTGCTCGCCACCGGTCCGTGCTCACACCGCCCATCCGGGCGTTGAGCATCCTCGTGGCCACCTGCCAGCGCACCAGTCCGATCAAGTCCACCGGGAGGAGCGACGAAGGTTCTTCCTCGGCCTCGGGCAGACGCGCCCCGAGACGCTGGCCCACGAAGAAGGCGGAAGGATTCCGGAAAAACCGGCGGAGCTGGTCCAACTCGACGACACCTTCATCGACCGGTCCGAGTGGTGCCGAAAGGAAGGGCGACCGCCGCCCGGCTGGCTGTCGTCGGGCCCGGGCCCCGTCCAGGCTCCTCGTGTCGAAGCCCCAGGTCATCCCCGGAACAAGGGCGCCCTGCTCGAAGCATCGTGGGTCGAACGGCTGACGGGGATGGTCGATCTCGAGTCGGCCGGCGAGCTCCGGTCGCTGATCAGGTTCGACCAGCGAGGTCACCGCGTCGAAGAGCTCGGCCACGACCACTGCACGGGGGACCTCCTGATTGGTCCGCACATCGTGGCCGTCGCGCAAGACGATCAGATGATCGCCCGCGGCGAGCACGGCCTCCAGCAACGACTGACGCATTTCGGCCCGGGGTTCGGGATCTCCCAACTCGGGGGAGACCGCGGCCAGGTCGTCGCCAGGGGCGGACATCGAACCGAACGCCGGCTGGTCCATTCCGAGCAGACAGACGACCCGGAAAGGGATCCAACGGAGCGGTGTCAGCGAGCTGACGGTGATGCCACCGCGGAAGTAGTCGGGACGGCCCGGAAGAGACTCGAGCCGCTCATCGATCAGCCTCCTGACATCGACGAAGTCGAGGGGTGTGGCCGAGCGCTCGCGCTCGAGGGTGGCGGACTCGAGAATTCCGTCGAAGATGCGGTCGAGGGCGTCGGACTGCCACCGGCCGTCGCGGTCGGTCGCGAACAAGGCGGCGCAGGTTTCCCGCAACAGTCCGACCCATGACTGGAGGGACTGCGAGGTTCGCGTCTCGACGACCATCCGCTGCAGGTGCCAGAGGGCCTCGGCCAGTCGACCGACGGTGTCGGTCGCCGATGCCTCCATCTCGTACGGCGCAACGTCGCCCACGGCGAGGAGGAGGTCGTCACCGTGAACGGTGGCTCCCACAAGGAGCCGGTCGAGGGCGGCCTGCCACGTGTTGGTCCGGATGTCCTCGGGGATCCCGAACCAACCCCGGTGCGGGGGGTCGAGGCCCCATCGCACACTGGCTCCGTTGACCCAGTCGGCGATGTCGTTGAGCTCCTCGTCGTCGAACCGGAACCGCTCGCGGACCGGCCCGAGAGCCAGGAAGTCGAGGACGGCGGAAGCCTCGAACCGGCCGCCGACCAACTCGATGAGCGCGACGGTGGCATTCAGTAGCGGGTTGGTGGACCGGATCGACTGGTCGGCGATCCGGTACCGCAGGGCAGGTGCACCGCGGGCGGATGACGATCCTTGCTGCGATGGTGCCGACGACTCGGCTGAGGGACCGAAGACGGCCTGGATCAGCGGGGCGAAGGCTTCGATGGCCGGGCAGACCACCAAGATGTCGTCTTCGGAGAGGTCGGAGCCGGGATCGTTCAGCAGGTGCAACAGCACGTCGCGCAACACCTCCACCTGGCGGGTCGCTCCGAAGCAGGCGTGGAACTGCACGGAGCGGTCGTCCGGGTCATACTGCTCGGCCTCGCCCGGCCCGGCGTTGGATCGGATGTCGCGCTGCAGGCGATCGAGGAGGGTGGCCCGGCAGGGCCCGTCCTCGGCCGCGATCCGTTCGGCTTCGGGCAGACCTTCGGCCTCGGCATGGGCCAGAAGCAGCGCGGTCTCCCGGTGCAGCCGACCCCACGAGCACAGGAGGGGCTGTTCCACCATCACGGCCGTGGCGTCGTCGGCGCGGAGCCGCGGTCCGCCGTCGGGTGAATAGGGGCGGGTCCGACGCAGGTCACCGGCGTCGAAACGCGACGGCTCGAGCAGGAAGAGGTGGACATCCCGGTGCCGGGCCACCGCCCGCGCCAAGTCGACGAACCCGCCACCGGGCAGCAGGGTGAACCCGAAGAACACGAGCCGTGGGGGAAGGTCGAGAACCAGATCACCCTCGGCCACCCGTTCCAGCAACCCGGGCCACCGCTCGGGCGGGCTGGGCTGGCCGACCTCGTGGCGAACCAGGCGCCAGAGGTGTGGTTGCCAGGAGGCAGCGTCCGACACGCGACGCCCGGATCCGTCGACGTCCTCGCCGGCCGACCACGATCGGACCATCTCCGGTCGGTGCAGGTGGTAACGGTCGAACAGGTCGGCCACCCGGCGGGCCTGTGCGTAGCGGGACGCGCCCGGCGGCAATCGGTGGAGAGCAGCCAGCCCGGGGTCGCCGCCGGCCCGTCGGGTGACGGCCAGCACCGGCCAGACAAGGCGGTCGATGGTCCAGGGATCCGGATCCGCATCGTCCCTATCGGCGGCGAGAACGCAGCTCCCGAGGGTCCCCGGATAGGCACGGACGAAGTTGGCGGCCACTCCATCTCCGCGGCCCGGGCCGCTCGCACCCAGGTGCCGGGCCAGCTCCAGGGTCAACCACCTGCGCATCCCGTCCGACGGAACGGCCAGCCACTCGGGGGTCATCGGGTCGGCCGGTGGACGACTCAGCACGTCGGCGACACGGCCGACCAGCGGGAGAGCCCGGTCGGCCGAGTAGATGCGCATCATGATCCTGGACCCTACTCAGGGGGTGCGACACTCAGGGGGTGCGACGCTCCATGGGTGCGACGTTCCGGGGTACCCGCCCCCCTCGGCGGCATCGGCGCGTCGCGGGGTCTGAGGTGATAGCAAGGATGCGGAAGATCCCGTGCCGGGCCGATCGTACCGAAGGGAAGCGATGGGACACCTGTTGGCAGCAACCACCTACGGAAACTCCCACGTCGGCGGCGGATTCATCGCGGCCTCGATCATCTGGTTCCTCATCTACTACCTGGGCACGGCCCTCGGGATGTACGGGGCATTCGCGAAGGCGGGATCCTACGGCCATCCCAAGTGGGCGGCATTCGTCCCGCTCTACCGTTTCATCATCATGCTGCGGGTCGCGGGCAGGCCCAGGGTCTGGGGTTGGTTCCTGCTCTTGTACCTTCTCGGTGCGATTCCGCTCGTCGGGCTGCTGGCCAGCATCGGTCTCCTGATCGTCAGCATCTTCGTGCTCAACGATATTTCCAAGAGCTTCGGCCACGGCACCGGCTTCACCGTCGGACTCGTGTTGTTGCCGTTCATCTTCTGGCTGATCCTCTGGCTCGGCCCGAGCACCTATCGCGGGCCGGCCGGCCCGGAAGGCGGGGGCCTACCAGGTGGGGGCTATGGCGCCGGCTACGCCCCGGAACCCGGCTATCCCCCGCCGCCACCCGGCTATCCCCCGCAGGGCGGGTACCCGCCTCCGACGCAGGCGCCTCCGCCGCCCATGCCCGGCTATCCACCGCCGCCACCCCGGGATGCACCGCCGCCGCCCGGGCAGATGCCCCCGCTCCAGTAGCCGAGGTCGCGGCCGGCTGCTTCGTTCAGCCGTTCGGTTGCTTCGTTCAGCCGTTCCGCTCCACCGGGCCCAACAGGCTGGCGGGGACGGCTTCCAGGGTCTCGAGGATGGCTTCGGCCAGGGCCCGGGCCGATCGGGGATCGAGCTCGAGAGCCACCCGGGCGCCGGCACCACATGCAGGATTGAGCAGATCGATGTTCAGGGTGTGGTCAGCACTGGCATGGACCGGGTGATCGAAGTAGACGGTGGCATCGGACACCGGAAACCACCCTTGTGCTCCCTTGCCGCTGCCCTGCACGCCCAGCGTGGTGGTCTGATATGTGCACATTGCGATCCTCCTTCAGCTCTTGCTCAGATGGCGCCCGAAGAACTCCCAGATCCGTTGCCAGCCCTCGCCGGCCGCCTCGGGTCGGTAACTGGGCCGATCGGTGGCGAAGAAGGCATGGCCGGCCCCGTCGTAGGTATGGAACTCGAACTCCTTGCCTGCATCGGTGAGCACCTTCTCGAGCTCGGCCACCTCCTCGGGTGACGGATACTTGTCCTCGGCCCCGAACAGTCCGAGCAGGGGGCACGAGAGGTTCTCGGCCAAGTGGACGATGGGCTGGACCTTGAGCGGCAGGCCCTCGGGTGCGGGAGCGATGACAAAAGCGCCGTAGCAGTCGACGGCGGCATCGAGGTCAAGGCTGCAGGCGGCGAGAAACGACTGGCGGCCGCCGGAGCAATAGCCGATGGTGGCCACCTTGCCATTGGAACGCGCATGTGACCGGAGGTGGGCGACGGCGCCCGCGACGTCTCCGACCAGGCGCCCATCGGGCACGCCGCCCTGGGCCCGGGCCGTGGCCGCGGCATCGTCGGGACTGGCCCCGGGTGCCTCGCGGTCGTAGAGGTTGGGGCAGACGGCCAGATAGCCATGGGCGGCGAACTTCCTGGTGATCTCCTTGGTGGTCTCGTCGTATCCCGGCATGTGATGGATGACCACCACCCCTCCGGTCGACGGTCCATCCAATGGCTGGGCCAGATAGGCCTCGATCTCGTCACCACCGTCACCGGTGATCTTGACCGTCTCTGCCCTCATCGCATCGCTCATCGAAGTGGAACTCCTGTTCTGTCGGTGGGTCGATTCAATCGTCATGAATCGGAAAATCGTTGATGCCTCACATCGCTTCTGCGAATTTCAAAATTGGCCGAATTATCGGCTACAGCCAATAGCTCATGGCAATCTCTATCGGCTACAGGCGATAATTAGGCCGAATTCAAAAACTGACAACGGCACACTCCTGAGGTCAATGCATCTGAAGTCGGAGGATCGCCCGCGCCGCC
>JBEKOI010000019.1:0-23171 GCA_049521915.1 Acidimicrobiales bacterium
ACATCGACACGAAGAAGCTCTCGCCTCGGTCGATCCTCGGCCAGATCAGCCAGGCCAAGTCGAGCCAGCTCGGGCCGGAGGAGTACCGGGCCACCGCCGTGACCATCTTCGACCGCCGGGTGGCCGACGTCTACGACCAGTACCAGCAGCGGATGGTGGCGGCCAACGCCATGGACTTCGACGACCTCCTGCTCAACACGGTCAGGCTGTTCAGGGAGCACCCGGACGTGCTCGACCACTTCCGGAAACGGTTCACCCACGTGCTCATCGACGAGTACCAGGACACCAACTCGGTGCAGAATGCGCTGGCCGTGCTGCTGGCCGAGGGCCATCGCAACATCGTGGTGGTCGGGGACAGCGATCAGTCGGTCTACCGGTTCCGGGGCGCCGACATCAGCAACATCCTCGACTTCGAGCAGGCGTTTCCGGACGCCACAGCCATCACCTTGGACCAGAACTTCCGCTCCACCCAGACCATTCTCGACGCCGCCAACGCGGTGATCACCAACAACGTGTCCCGCAAGCCGAAGTCGCTGTGGACGGACGGAGGCGAGGGGGACAAGATCGTCCGCTACCGGGCCGAGGACGAGCACGACGAAGCCGAGTGGGTGGCGCACGAGATCGTCCGGCTCCGCGGTGAACAGGGTCTCCGGTGGGGCGATGTGGCCGTCTTCTACCGGACCAACGCCCAGAGCGCGGCGCTCGAGGGAGCCATGGTCCACGCCGAGGTCCCGTACAAGGTGGTCGGTGGGACCAAGTTCTACGACCGGCGGGAGGTCAAGGATGTCATGGCCTACTTGAAGGTGCTGGTCAACCCGGACGACGAGGTCAGTTGGCGCCGGATCGTCAACGTGCCCAAGCGCGGGGTGGGGGAGACCTCGGTGGCCAAGCTGTCCGGATGGGCCGGATCTCGGGGCCTGTCCTTCGGCGACGCCGTCGCCCATGCCGATGAGGTGGGGATCGGCGGCAAGGCGGGCCAGTCCCTGATCGCTCTGTCCGCACTGCTGGAGGGGCTGCGGTCACGGATGGCTGCCCCCCCTCTGGTCGACGGGGACGGCGAGGCCATCGCCCCGTCGAACGACGAGGCCTTGGCCGTCGGAACGGAGGGGGCCGGCGATCCGGACGAACGGGACGGCGGCAGGGGCATCGACAACCGCAGCGACGGGGCCAGCGACAGCGACAGCGACAGCGACAGCGACAGCGACAGCGGGACCAGTGGCATTCTCGACCCCGGCCAGCTGGTGACCGCGGTGGTCGAGGAAACCCGCTATCGGAGCGAGGTGCTGGCTGAGGGAACCATCGAGGCGCTCGGCCGGGTGGAGAACATCGACACGCTGGCGGGCATGGCCGACGAGTACCGCACCCTGGCCGAGTTCCTGGAGGCCGCCTCGCTGGTCGCCGACTCCGACGAGCTTGAAGGGGACGGGACCAAGGTCTCGCTGATGACCCTGCACATCGCCAAGGGCCTCGAATTCCCCGCGGTGTTCCTGGTCGGGATGGAGGACGGCATCTTCCCCCACATGCGCTCGCTGGGCGAACCGGTGGAGCTCGAGGAGGAGCGCCGCCTGTGCTACGTGGGCATCACCCGGGCCGAGCGCCACCTCTACGTCTCCCATGCCTGGAGCCGCATGGTTTATGGGCGCGGCAGTGCCAACATCCCGAGCAGGTTCCTGAACGAGATCCCCTCCGAACTCGTGCGCGAAGTCGCTCCCGCCAACAGCGGATCGCGGTACGGGGACCGGGACCGATTCGCCGGCGACCGGTACGCGATTGACGACCGGGGGACCCCGGGGCGGGGCCTGTTCGGCAGCGGCGTGGCCCTCCCCGGCGAGTTCGACGCCACCGGCCGCCGCCGGCGGGACCACGGTTCGGGAGCCGAGCTGCTGGGTCTCGAGGCCGGCGACGCGGTAGTACACGGCCAGTGGGGCGAGGGGACGGTGCTCGAGGCAACGGCCCCGGGCGAGGACGCGGAGGCGGTTGTCCAGTTCGGATCCGTCGGGCGCAAGCGGCTCCTGTTGCGGATGGCTCCCCTCAAACGGGCCTGAGGTCAACTGGGCCTGCACGCAAAGCCGGCCCTGCACGCAAAGCCGGCCCTGCACGCAAAGCCGGCCCTGCAGGCAAAAGCGGCCCTGACTCCGGCCGGTGGCTGTGCCGGCCCCGCCCTGAATCAGCCGGGTATCTTCCGCCAGATCGCCGACGGCAGCTGGCGCATGACCGCGAACACCCAACGCAGCACGGGGGGGACATAGACGACGGCGGCACCGGACTCGATACCGCGCACGACTGCATCGGCCACGGCATCGGGTGTGGTCGAGAACGGAGCCGGCGTCATGCCTTCGGTCATGCGCCCGATCACGAATCCCGGGCGAACGATCGTCATGTGGGCGCCGGATCCGACCAGCGAGTCGGCCAGGCCCTGTGAGAACGCATCCAGGCCCGACTTGGACGAGCCGTAGATGAAATTGGCCCTGCGGGCCCGTTGGCCTGCCACCGAGGACAGCACGATCAACCGACCGTGCCCCTGGTGGCGGAGGCGGCCGGCCACGGCCAGCATGGCCGCCGCCGGCCCTGTGTAGTTGGTGGTCATGACGGCCGCCGCCGCCACCGGGTCCTGTTCGTCGCCGGCCTGGTCACCGAGCACACCGGCGGCCACGATGACCAAGTCGATGTCCCCACACCGGTCGAAGACCCCATCGACAAAAGCCACGTGGTTGGCCACATCGGTGGCGTCGAAGGCCACCGATGTGGCCACGTCGGCTCCGGACGCCTTGGCCTCGTCCACTGCCTCGGTCAGCCGGGGGCCCTCACGTCCGGCGAGCACGACGGTGCGGCACCGGACCGGGACCAACCGGGACACGATGGCCCGGGCGATCTCGGAGGACCCCCCGAGCACGAGGACCGACTGGGGTCGCCCGACGGCGTCGATCATGATGACTTCCCTTCTGTCGAGGGGGCGGGGGTCGAGGGGGCGGCTGTCGAGGGGGCGGCTGTCGCGGGCCCGTCAGTCGAGGCCCCGTCTGCCAAGGCCCCGTCTGCCGAGGGCCCGTCTGTCGAGGGGGTGGGAGCGCCGCGGGAGGGACGCCGGGGTCTGGTCCGGTTCGTCCGCGCCCTGCTCCGGCCGGTGCGGGCCGGGGTGGTGACGGGAGGCCGGCGGACGTCGCAGAGCCCGAGCCGACGTCCGAGGTCGGATCGGAGGACGCCGCCCGGGTCGACCCGGTCCTTCACGGCCAGCCATTCGTCGGTGCGCGGGTACATCGACCGGAAGACCTCGGGAGAGACCCGGGAGTCCTTGGCCAGGTAGACCCGGCCGCCGGCCGCGACGACCGCTTCGTCGAGCGCGTCGAGCAAGGCGGCCAGCTGGTGGTGGCCGACGGGCAGGTCGAGGGCCAGGGTCCAGCCGGGCATGGGGAACGAGAGCGGTCCGGGGTCGCCCGGGCCGAACCGCTTGAGCACGGCCAGAAAGGATGCCACCTTCAGTTTGGTCAGCCGTTCGATCACCTGGCGCACGGTCGCCCCCTGGTCGTCGGGCACCACGAACTGGTACTGGAGGAATCCCTTGGTGCCGTAGAGGCGGTTCCAGGCCCCGACCCCGTCGAGCGGGTGGAAGAAGCCGGCCATGTGGTGGGGCTTGGCCACCTGGTGCCCGGGCGCCTTGCGGAACCAGAACTCGTTGAAGGCCCCGACGGTCAGCGGGTTGAGCAGGCCACTGGGAGGGGTGACGGGCACCCGGACCAGCGTCTTCGGGGCGAACTCCCGGGCCCGCGCCGGCTGCCGCCGCAGGCGTTCGGGCAGGTCCTCGAAGCGGGCATGGTTGCCGCGGGTGAGAACGGAGCGACCCAGCCGGGCACCGGTCGACTGGCAGTCGATCCAGGCCACCGAGTAGCGGTAGGCCCGATCGCCGGTGAGCATCATGTCCATGGCCGTGTCGAGGTCCTGTGCCCGTTCGGTGTCCACCAGCATGTAGCTGGTCTCGACCGGGACCATCCGCAGCGTGGCCCGGGTGATGATGCCGGTGAGGCCCATGCCGCCGGCCGTGGCCCAGAACAGATCCGGGTCCGACGTGGCAGACACCGTTCTCGTCCCGTCCGGGGTGACCAGGGTCATCTCCTCCACGTGGGAGCAGAAGCTGCCGTCGACGTGGTGGTTCTTCCCGTGGATGTCCGAGGCGATGGCACCGCCGACGGTGACCAGCCGGGTGCCCGGGCTCACCGGCACGAACCACCCCAGCGGCACCAGCCGCTCCATCAGCGACTGCAGGCTGACACCGGCCCCGACGGTGACGACCCCGGCGTCGAGGTCCACCTGGTGGTAGGAGTCCAGCCAGGTGGCGTCGACGACGACGCCCCCGGCATTTTGGGCCGGGTCGCCATAGCTGCGCCCGAGGCCCCGGGCGATGATGCCCCGCCCGTCGCCCGCCTGCGCAGCCACGGCGTCGGCCATGGCCCGGTCGACGACGTCCGGGTGGACGGCACGGACCAGGTGGGCGGCGGTGGGTGCGGTCCGGCCCCACCCCGTCAGCAGGGTCCGGGTTCTCTCGGGCGCGGTCATGACCCGTAGATGCCGATGGCGAACAGGGCCATCCACGAGGCACCGTAGATCTGCAGCCGGTGGTCCCGGAGGGCCAGCTCCTCGGGTTCGGCGCCGTCGCCGGCGTCGAGGAGGCGCATCACATGGAGCAGGGCGATGGTGAAGGGCACGATGGTCAGCTGGAACCAGATCGGGTCGTGGCCCGGGTGGACCTGGCCGGCCCGCTCGAAGGCCCACAGGCAGTAGGCGGTCACCGTCACCGCGGCGGACAGGGTCCGGACCGACCGCAGGAAGCTCGGGGTGTAGGAGCCGAGAGTGGTCCGGACCGATCGTTCGTCGGTCCCCCCGCCGGTCAGGAGCTGCTTCTCCCCCGACCGCTTCCCGGTCACGACCAGCAGCGAGCCGAACGAGGCCACGATGAGAAACCAGTTGGACAAGACGATGCCGGTGGCCACGCCCCCGGCCACGGCCCGGAGGACGAACCCGGCGCTGACGGCGGCCAGGTCGAGGACGGGCTCGTTCTTGAGCCCGAACGAGTAGGCCACGTTGACCAGGCCGTAGAGGGCCATGACCAGGGCGAGGTGCCACCCCGCCACCAGCTCCCCGAGGCCGATCGAGGCCGAGATGAGCACGAGCCCGACCGTGATGGCCAGGGGCTCGGGGACGATGCCGGCGGCCACCGGGCGGAAGCGCTTCGACGGGTGCTCGCGGTCCGAGGCGGCGTCGAGGGCGTCGTTGAGGTAGTAGGTGCCGGACGCGGCGATGCAGAAGATGCCGAAGGCGGCCAGCGTGTGCCAAAAGGCGCTCCGATGGAACAGCACACCGGCCGAGGCCGGGGCCACGAAGACCAACAGGTTCTTGATCCACTGCCGCGGCCGGCTGAGCAGGACCAGTCCGGCCAGCACCGAACCCGGTGCCGCCGACCGGCCACCGGCATGTTCGTCGGGTCTGTCCACAGCTTCGGCCGGAGTGCTCATGGCGTCCCTCTGGAAGTTCTGGTCGTCATGTGAACGCCGATGAAAGGTACCACGGACCCCCCGTGGCCAGGGCCCGACGGCCGACGGACCAGCGACGACGGCGGTTCGTCGACCGAATCGTCCACCCCCCGTGTGGGCCCTCTGCCCGGTCAGCGCTTAGTATCTGCCTCCGTGAAGCGCCCGTATCGAGTGGTGGTGGCCAAACCCGGACTGGACGGGCACGACCGCGGAGCCAAGGTGATCGCCCGCGCCCTGCGCGACGCGGGCTTCGAGGTCATCTACACCGGGCTCCACCAGACCGCCGAGCAGGTCGTGCAGGCCGTCATCCAGGAGGACGCCGACGCCGTGGGTCTCTCCCTGCTCTCAGGCGCCCATCTCACCCTCGTGCCCCGGGTCATCGAAGGGCTCAGGGAGCATGGCCGCGGCGATGTCCTCGTGCTGGTCGGAGGGATCATCCCCGCCGCGGACATCCCGGTCCTGAAGGAAATGGGGGTCGCCGAGGTGTTCACCCCCGGCGCCCCGCTCCCCACCATCGGCGCCTGGTTGGGCGACGCCCTCGATGCGCGTGAAGATGGTGAGGTCGCCTGACCCGAGCACGCCCCACTGGCAGCACCAGAAGCGCCACACCATCGACGGGACCGGATCCGACGGTTGTTCGACGACGCAGCCGCCGGAGGCCGGCGCCCGGGTCGGCCGGTCTCCCATCTCCGCCGGGCCCACAGGAGCGCCCGACGCCGGGCCGGAGCATCGAAGCCGCAGACACGACGACAGCACCGCAAGACCGATAGACAGCCACAACCGAGGGACGCAAGCGTCACAACAGAGAGGATCGGATCCGGTGGATCTCTTCGAATACCAGGGGAAGCAGTACTTCGCCCGCTTCGGCCTGCCCATCTCCAAGGGAGGGGTGGCCGACACCGTGGACGAGGCCGTCGAGGTGGCGGCGTCGGCCGGCTATCCGGTGACGGTCAAGGCCCAGGTCAAGGTCGGAGGCCGCGGCAAGGCCGGTGGGGTCAAGCTGGCCGACGACGAGGCGGAGCTTCGCACCCACGCCGGCAACATCCTCGGGCTCGACATCAAGGGCCACGTGGTCAAGCGCCTATGGATCGAGCACTCCTCGGACATCGACCGCGAGTACTACGCCAGCTTCACCCTCGACCGCAGCGCCAAGAAGCACCTGGGCATGCTGTCGGCCGAAGGAGGGGTGGAGATCGAGGAGGTGGCCGCCACCAACCCCGGTGCCATCGCCATGCTCCACGTCGACCCCGTCGACGGCCTGAGCATCGAAGCGGCCCGTGCGTGGGTGGATCGGGCCGGCCTCGACGAGGGCGCCCGTGCCCAGGCGGCCGGGATACTGGTGAAGCTCTACACCTGCTACACCGAAGGGGACTGCGATCTGGCCGAGATCAATCCCCTGATCTACACGCCGGACGGCAGGGTGCACTGCCTCGACGCCAAGGTCACCCTCGACGACAACGCTGCCTTCCGTCACCCCGAGTGGGAGGAGTTCGCCGGCAGCGACATCGAGGACGAGCGCGAGGCCCGGGCCAAGGAGCGTGGCCTCAACTACATCGGCCTGGACGGTTCGGTGGGGATCATCGCCAACGGTGCCGGACTGGCCATGAGCACGCTCGACGTGGTCAACCAGTGCGGCGGGGCCGCGGCCAACTTCCTCGACATCGGCGGCGGGGCCAACGCCGACGTGATGGCGGCCGCCCTCGAGGTCATCAACTCCGATCCCGCCGTCCGTTCCATCCTCGTGAACATCTTCGGCGGGATCACCCGGGTCGACGAGGTGGCCAACGGCGTGCTCGAGGCACTCGAGCGGGTGGACATCAGCTCGCCGATCGTGCTGCGTCTCGACGGGACCAACGCCGTGGCCGGCCGTGAGATCCTGGCCGACCACTTGTCCGATCGCCTGGTCGCAGAGCCGACCATGCTCGATGCCGCGCGCCGCGCGGTCGCCCTTGCAGGAGGTCAGTCGTGAGCATCTTCGTGGATGAGAACACCAAAGTCGTCGTCCAGGGCATCAGCCCCACCAGCCAGGGCCTCTACCACGGGCTCCGCAACCGGGCCTACGGCACACAGGTGGTGGCCGGAACCAACCCCAACCGGGGCGGCGAGGAGATCGAGGGCATCCCCGTCTTCGCCACCGTGGCCGAGGCGGTGGAAGCCACCGGGGCCAACGCCTCGTTCATCTCGGTGCCGCCCAAGTTCGCCGCCGACGCCATCGTGGAGGCCGCCGCGGCCGGTGTCCCCTTCGTGGTGTGCATCACCGAGGGCATCCCCGCCATCGACGAGGCCCTGGCCTACAACCGGCTCGTCCGGTCATACCCCTCCACCCGGTTGCTCGGCCCGAACTGTCCCGGCATCATCTCGCCCGGGAAGTGCAACATCGGCATCACGTCGGGTGACATCGCCCTGCCCGGCGGCCCGGTCGGCATCGTGAGCCGCTCTGGGACACTGACCTACCAGGCGTTGCACGAGCTCTCCCAGCAGGGTGTGGGCCAGACCACCTGCGTGGGCATCGGCGGAGACCCGGTTCCCGGCACGAGCTTCATCGACTGCCTGGCCGCGTTCGAGGCCGACCCGGACACCGAGGCCATCATGATGATCGGCGAGATCGGAGGCTCGGCCGAGGAAGAGGCGGCCGAGTTCATCGGTTCGTCGGTGAGCAAGCCCGTCGTCTCCTACGTCGCCGGGGTCACCGCCCCCCCGGGACGCAAGATGGGCCACGCCGGAGCCATCATCTCCGGGTCCAAGGGAACGGCTCAGGCCAAGATGGAGGCCCTGTCCTCCGCCGGGGTCACGGTCGCCCTCAACCCGACCGAGGCCGGGGAGGCCATGGTCGATATCGTGCGGAAACTCGACTGAGGACGGCGCTCCCCTCGGCGACGGCCCTCGCCGACAGGCCCATCCTGGCCGTCATCTTCGATCTCGACGGACTGCTCATCGACTCGGAGCCGTTCTGGCGCCAGGCGGAGATCGAGGTGTTCGGCTCGCTCGGGCTCACGTTGACCGAGACCGACGTGCGCCAGACCATGGGCCTGCGCATCGACGACGCGGTGCGCCACTGGTGGGACCGCTTCCCCTGGTCGGGGATGACCGTGGTCGAGGTCGAACAGGCGGTGACGGCACGGGTGGCGGAACTCATCGGGCAGTCCGGGGAGCCGATGCCCGGCGCCCTCGAATCCCTGTCCCTGTGCGCACGCCTGTCGTTGCCGGTGGCGGTGTGTTCCGGTTCCTACGCCATGGTCATCGAGGCCGCCCTGGCCCGGCTCGGGATCGCATCGGCGGTCTCGGTCTGGCATTCGGCCGAGTGGGAGCCGCTGGGCAAGCCGCACCCGGGCAGCTACCTGTCGACGGCGGCCAAGCTGGGGGTCGATCCAACCGGCTGCCTGGCCGTGGAGGACTCCTTCAACGGGGCCATCTCGGCCAAGTCGGCGCGGATGCGGGTGGTGGTCGTCCCCGAACCGGATGCTCTGGCCTCGCCGCGATGGGGATTCTGTGACGCACTGCTCCCCTCGCTCAGCGGATTCGACGAGCGCCTGCTGCGCTCGCTGGAGGGCCGGGCGGCCTGACGGTCGGAAAACTTTCACTTCGGAAATGGCCGATCGGTGCCGATACATGAGGCACGAGGGGCATTCCCTGGGCAGGGGAGACCGAGCGACGGAGGCCCGGCACCGGAGGCAGGCCGGTCGGGCCACGTCGCTCCGGTCCTTCGGCCGGGGAAGAGACGATCGCGCCCGGGTGCGGGCGCGCCACCGCCCGGCCGCGACGCGGATCGCCGCCGGGCGGCGCTGGTAGCGTGCGGCCGTGCGCCCCCGTCCATCTCGAGATCCCACGCCGAACCCGGTGAACATCGGGGTACTGGCATCGGGCACGGGCAGCATCCTCGAGGCCATCGTGGCCGCTGATCTCCCGGTCCGGGTGGTGATCGCCGACCGGCCGTGCCCGGCCCTCGAGGTGGCGGTCGCAGCTTCGGTGCCCGAGGTCCTCGTCGACCGGTCCGGGTTCGGCGGTTTCGGCCCCGCCTTCGAGCGTGACGCCTATACGGAGGCGATCACCGATGCGCTGGTCGTCCACGGCATCGACGTGGTGGTGATGGCCGGATTCGGGACCGTGCTCGGCCAGGCCATCCACACCGCCTTCCCCGGCCGCATCCTGAACACCCACCCCGCGTTGCTGCCCGCCTTCCCGGGCTGGCACTCGGTGGCCGACGCGCTGGCTGCCGGGGTGGACGAGACCGGGACCACGGTCCACATAGCCACGCTGGAGATGGACGCGGGCCCGGTACTGGCCCAGGCCTCGGTGCCGGTGCTGCCCGACGACACCGAGGCGACGCTGCACGAGCGCATCAAGGCGGTCGAACGCACGCTCTACCCCGACACCATCCGCCGGTTCATCGACGGGTTGGCGGCGACGGCGAAGGATGGGTCAGGATCACCGAACGGAGGTTGCACCATGAGGGCACTGCTGTCCGTCTACGACAAGACCGGGTTGGTCGAGCTGGCCGCGGGTCTCTCGGAGCTGGGCTGGGAACTGATATCGAGCGGCGGCACGTCGGCCGCCCTCTCCCAGGCCGGTATCGCCCATACCGAGGTGTCGGAGGTCACCGGTGCCCCCGAGATGCTCGGCGGCCGGGTCAAGACCCTCCACCCGACGATCCACGGGGGCATCCTGGCCGACCGCTCGGTGCCCGAGCATCTCGCCGAGGTCGAGCGGTACGGCATCGACCTCATCGACCTGGTCGTCTGCAATCTCTATCCGTTCCCGTCGGACCCGTCGGTGGAGCTCATCGACGTCGGCGGGCCGACCATGGTTCGGGCCGCGGCGAAGAACCACGATCACGTCGGGATCGTGGTCTCCCCCGGCGACTACCCCGGGATCCTGGCCGAGCTCCGGGAGCACGGGTCGCTCTCCGACTCCACGCGGCGACGGCTGGCCCGGGACGCCTTCGCCCACACGGCCGGATACGACGCCGCCATCGTCGAGTGGCTCGACGAGCGCCAACCCCCGCTGTCCACCGGGTCGGACGGCGACGCGTTCACCACCGCCGCTCTGCTGCCGCCCAGCCTCCACCTCACACTGGAGCGGGCCGCCTCGATGCGCTACGGCGAGAACCCCCACCAGCACGGGGCCCGTTACCGGATCGCCGGCCAGCACTCGTGGTGGGACGAGATGGTCCAGCACGGTGGGAAGGAGCTCTCGTACCTCAACGTCTTCGACACCGACGCGGCGTGGCGGCTGGTCCACGAGCTCGTCGCCGACCGGGGCACCGACCAGGCCGTCGCCATCATCAAGCACGCCAACCCGTGCGGCGCGGCCCTCCACGCCGATCTGGCCGTCGCTTACCAGCGGGCCCTCGACTGCGATCCCCAGTCGGCGTTCGGCGGGATCGTGGCCATCGGCGGGACGGTGACCAACGCGGTGGCCGACGCCATCTCGGCCGGGCCCATGGCCGACGTGATCATCGCCCCGTCCTACGAGGAGGAGGCGCTGAGCCGGCTGGCTGCGAAGCGCAAGGCCACCCGGCTGCTGTCCGCACCGTCCCCGGAACCGGTGGTGCGCCAGATCCGCAGCCTCGGGGCCAGCGTGTTGGTGCAGGATGCCGACCGGTTCGTGGTCGAGCCCTCCTCCTGGGAGGTGGCGACCAAGGCCCGGCCCACCGAGGCCCAGTGGCGGGACCTGGCTCTGGCCTGGAAGGTCTGTGCCCGCACCACCTCCAACGCCATCGCCGTGATCACCGACGGCCAGGCCGTCGGGGTCGGCGCCGGCCAGCAGTCACGGGTCGTGGCCGCCGAGATCGCGGTGGCCAAGGCCGGGTCCCGGGCCGGGGGCGGGGCCGCGGCCAGTGACGCCTACTTCCCCTTCCCCGACGGCCTGTTGGTTCTGGCCGATGCCGGCGTGGCCGCCGTGGTCCAGCCCGGGGGCTCCATCCGGGACGCAGAGGTGATCGCCGCGGCCGACGAGGCCGGGGTGGCCATGGTCATGGCCGGCGGCGAACGGCATTTCCGACACTGAAGGGCGGGAACCGGTGAGGAGCGACGAGATGATGGGGTGGGTGCGGACGCCGGGCGCAGGGGTCCGGCGGTGACCGCGACCCTGCTCGACGGCGAGCTGCTGGCCTCGAAGATCAGGGCCGAGGTGACCGACCGGGTGGCCCGCCTGCGCAGTGCCGGTGTGGTGGTCGGGCTCGGGACCATCCTGGTCGGGGACGACGGACCCAGCGCACGCTATGTGGCCATGAAGCACGAGGACTGCGCCGAGGTCGGCATCCTCTCCGCTCACGAGCACCTTCCGGCCGACGTTTCCCAGGCCGAGCTCGAGGCGGTGGTGGCCCGGTTCAACGCCGACCCGGCCATCCACGCCTACCTGGTCCAGCTCCCGCTGCCCGCCGGCCTGGACGAGGAACGGGTGCTGCTGGCGGTGGATCCCGACAAGGACGTCGACGGTCTCCACCCCGTGAACCTCGGCCGTCTGGTCATGGGGGCCAACGGGCCGCTCCCATGCACGCCGGCCGGCATCGTGGAGCTGCTCCATGCCAACGACGTCCCCGTGGAGGGGAAGCACGCAGTGGTGATCGGGCGGGGACTCACCATCGGGCGGCCGCTGGCCCTCCTCCTGGCCATGAAGCGTCCGGGGTGCAACGCGGCCGTGACCGTGGTCCACACCGGTGTCGAGGACATGGCCGGCCTGATCCGCCAGGGGGACGTGGTGGTGGCTGCGGCCGGGCGGGCCGGACTGGTGACACCCGACATGGTCAAGCCCGGTGCCGCAGTGGTCGGGGCGGGCACCTCGTGGGAGGGGAGGAAGCTGCTGTCCGATGTCGATGCGGCCGTGGCCGACGTCGCCGGGTGGATCACCCCGCGCCTCGGCGGGGTCGGGCCCATGACCAGGGCCATGCTCCTGCGCAACGCGGTGCGGGCCGCGGAGCGTGCCTCGTGAGCACATCGCCCGCCTCCGGGGCCCGGTCGCAGGCGCTCGCCGTCGTGAGCGTGGTCGTGAGCACCGTCGTGAGCGCAGTCGTGATCGCCGCCGTCGTGGTCCTCTCCTCGGTGGCGTTGGCCGCCCCTGCGGGGGCCACCGCCGTGTCCCAACCGGGTCCGACGACGACGGCGACCACCCTGGCGCCGACGACCACGACAGCGCCGCCGGTCACCACCACCACCGAGCCGGCCACCACGACGACCGTGCCCCCGACGACGACGTCCTCGACCCGTCCGGCGCACACCAGCACCACGACGGTGCCGACGACCACCACCACCTCGCCAGGGTCGAAGTCCACGTCGAGCAAGACCCCGTGGGGCCTCATCGTTCTCGTCGTGGTGCTGGTGGTCGCCATCGCCCTCGTCGTCGTCCTGCTCCGGTCGCGGAAGAAGAGGAGCGTCGAGGCCGGGTGGCACCGCGTCGTGGTTCCGGCCCTCAGCGATGCCCAGCTGGCTCGCGATGCGGTCCTCTCGGACAACGCCATGTCCAGCGACCCCGGGCTCCGGGGTGCCGTGGAGGTCCAGGTGGACAGAGCCGCCACCGCCCTCGAGCGTGTGGCCCGGTCGGCACCGGATCCCGATGCCTCGGCCCTGGCCACCGAGGCCGCCACCGCCCTGCGTGGATTGGCCTTCGCCGTCGAAGCCGATCGACTGCTCCGCCAGGGGGCGTCCGCTCCGACCGGGGTCCAGCTGGCCCAGGCCGACGAGGCCCGCCGCTCCCGCTACTCGGAGTTGAGCGGGGCGCTGGCCAGCCTGTCCACCCGCATCGGCTCCCCTCCCCACTCGCGCCGCGCCCGTTGACGGTCAGCCCCCCGAGGCCGCCGGCCAGGCGGTGATCGGGCAGGTCTTGCCCGCCTGACCTCGGTCTGGACCGGCAACCGCCGGTAGGCTGGTCTGGCTATGACCCGGATCTCCGATCTGTTGGCCAAGGGGCGGACCTACTCGTTCGAGTTCTTCCCGCCCAAGACCGACGCCGAACAGGTCACGCTGGTGAAGACGCTCCGTGATCTCGAGCCGCTCGGGCCCTCGTTCGTCTCGGTCACCTACCGCGGTGGCGCCGAGTCGCGTAAGCGGACCTTCGACCTGGTCACCGGGATGCTGCGCACCACCACGCTGGTTCCGATGGCGCACCTGATCTGCGTGGCCCATAGCCGGTTGGAGCTGGCCGAGATCCTCGTGGCCTACCGGACGGCCGGGGTGGAGAACCTCATGGCCCTCGGCGGCGACCCACCCGTCGAACCCGGTGAGGGGGCCGGTGAGCTCAGCCACGCCTCCGAACTGGTGGAGCTGGCTTCGGCCATCGGGGGGTTCTCGATCGGGGTGGCGGCCCAGCCCAACTGCCATCCGCTCTCGCCCGATCCGGCCAGTGACCGCGACCACCTGGCCGCCAAGCTGTCCCGGGCCGATTTCGCCGTCACCCAGTTCTTCTTCGAGGCGTCCGACTACACCGGCCTGGTGGCCGATCTGAACGACCGGGGCGTGGACAAGCCGGTCCTCCCCGGGATCATGCCGGTCACCAGCCTCACCTCGGTGCCCCGGATGGCCGTCATGGGTGCGGCCGTCCCGGGCTGGATGGTGGAACGACTGGAACGGGCGGACCGGAGTGGCGGAGCCGACGGTGTGCGCCACGAGGGAGTGGAGATCGCCACCGAGCTGTGCGAGCAGCTGCTGACCGCAGGGGTTCCCGGGCTGCACTTCTACACCCTCAACCGGTCCAGCGCGACCCGTGAGATCTACGCCGCCCTGGGTCTCGCCGCCCTCTGATCGGCACACACCGGCACACACCCGGCACACACCGGCACTGGCACCCGGCCTGCACCGGCACACACCCGGCCTGGTCATCGAGGGCCCGGTTGGCGAAGGTGGGGAGGGGTGCCGGTAGGCTGCCGCCATGCCCGATCTCATCACGCAGGGGCCCGACGGCGCGCTCCACGTCTCCGACCAGCCGATCATCCCGTTCATCGAGGGCGACGGCACCGGCGTGGACATCTGGCCGGCGGCCAAGCTGGTCCTCGACGCCGCCGCGGCCAAATACGGCAGGTCGGTGGCCTGGAAGGAAGTGCTGGCCGGGCAGAAGGCGTACGACGAGACCGGCGACTGGCTGCCCGAGGAGACGGTCGAGACCTTCCGCACCCACCTCATCGGGATCAAGGGTCCCCTGACCACACCGGTGGGCGGAGGGATCCGGTCGCTCAACGTGGCCCTCCGCCAGATCCTCGACCTCTATGTCTGTCTCCGTCCGGTGCGGTGGTTCACCGGCGTGCCCTCACCCGTGCTCCACCCCGAGCTGGTCGACATGGTCATCTTCCGCGAGAACACCGAGGACATCTACGCCGGCCTCGAGGCCGAGGCCTATACCCCGGAGGCGGCCAAACTGTCGGCCTTCTTGCGCGACGAGATGGGGTGGGAGGTCCGCGAAGGCTCCGGAATCGGGATAAAGCCGATCTCGGAGTTCGCGTCCAAGCGGCTCATCCGGGCCGCCATCAAGTACGCCCTCTCCCATGACCGGTCCAGTGTGAACATCGTCCACAAGGGGAACATCCAGAAGTTCACCGAGGGTGCCTTCCGCAACTGGGGCTACGAACTGGTGCGGGAGGAGTTCGCCGACGTGGCCGTCGGGTGGGACGACTGCGACGGCAAGCCCGGCGACAAGCTCCTGGTCAAGGACAGCATCGCCGACATCACCCTCCAACAGGTGCTCACCCGCCCGGCGGAGTTCGACGTCATGGCCACCACCAATCTCAACGGCGACTACCTCTCGGATGCACTGGCCGCCCAGGTCGGTGGGATCGGCATCGCGCCCGGTGGCAACATCAACTACGTCACCGGTCACGGCATCTTCGAGGCCACCCACGGCACGGCGCCCAAGTACGCGGGGCTGGACAAGGTCAACCCCGGCTCCGTGATCCTGTCCGGCGTGATGATGTACGAGCACCTCGGTTGGGCGGAGGCAGCCGCCGACATCGTGGCCGCCCTCGAGGCGACCATCGCCGACAAGGTGGTCACCTACGATTTCGCCCGGCTCATGGACGGCGCCACCGAGGTCAAGTGCTCGGAGTTCGCCGCCGCCATCGTCGACCGGCTGTAGACCTCCGGCACGGCCGGGCGGGCGCGCCCGGTACCGGATCGCCCCGGTTCGACCGCATCGGACGATTCCCATTAGCCTCCATGCCATGGCAGCCAAACCTCCGATCCATGTCACAGTCACCGGGGCCGCGGGACAGATCGGCTACTCCCTCTTGTTCCGGATCGCTTCGGGCCAGATGCTCGGCCCCGACCAGCCGATGGTGCTTCGGCTCCTCGAGATCGAGCCGGGCATGAAGGCGCTCGAGGGTGTGGTCATGGAGATCGATGACTGCGCCTTTCCCCTGGTCAGCGATATCGTCTGCACCACCGATCTCGACACCGCCTTCGACGGCACCTCGTTGGCGCTGCTGGTGGGCTCGATCCCCCGGAAGGCAGGGATGGAGCGGGGCGATCTGCTCACCGTCAACGGGGGGATCTTCGGTCCTCAGGGGCGGGCCATCGCGGCCAACGCCGCATCCGACGTGCGGGTGCTGGTGGTGGGCAATCCGTGCAACACCAACTGCCTCATCGCCCGCTCGAACGCACCAGAGGTTCCCGACGACCGGTGGTTCGCCATGACCCGGCTGGACGAGAACCGGGCCAAGGCGCAGTTGGCCCGGAAGGCCGGCGTGCCCGTCGCCTCGGTTTCCAACGTGGCCATCTGGGGCAACCATTCCGCCACCCAGTTCCCCGACTATGCCAACGCCCTCATCGGCGGTGAGCCGGCGGCCAAGGTCATCGACGACACCGAGTGGCTGCAGGGTGAATTCCTCACCACCGTGCAGAAGCGCGGCGCCGCCGTCATCGATGCCCGGGGTCTGTCGTCGGCCGCATCGGCGGCCAATGCCGCCATCGATTCCGTGGTCAGCATCCGCACCGCCACCTCCGGTGACGACTTCACCTCCCTCGCCGTCGCGTCCAAGGGTGAGTACGGCATTCCTGCCGGGCTCCAGTTCGGGTTCCCCGTCCGGTCGGACGGATCCGGCGGTTGGACCGTGGTCGAGGGACTGGACCACGATACGTTCGCCACCGAGCGGATTCGCATCACCACCGAGGAGCTCGAGGCCGAGCGGGCCGACGTCGCCGACCTGTTGCCCTGAACGGACCGGCCTGGCAGCCGAGCCGCCAGCCGCCAGCCGCCAGCCGCCAGCCGGCCGAGCCCCTGCCCGCTAGCCGCCAGCCGGCCGCAGCCCGGCCCCGCAGAACCGTTAGCCGGCCGCTTCGGACAGGTTCCGGGCCGACGCCAG
This sequence comes from Acidimicrobiales bacterium, assembly GCA_049521915.1. Taxonomy (GTDB): domain Bacteria; phylum Actinomycetota; class Acidimicrobiia; order Acidimicrobiales; family RAAP-2; genus Bog-756. The sequence continues at coordinate 16,807 of JBEKOI010000019.1, forward strand.
GGCCTGCGGCCTGGGCCACCTGACCTTGGTCGCCCATCCGATCTGTTCGAACCGGCGGATGAGCCAGGCCGAAGGATCGAGCATCCCCGGGCGCGCGCCGTGACGGGCCCACGACGGGTGGGCATGGTGCACGTTGTGCCAGTTGTCACCGAGGGACACGATGGCCAGCGGCCACAGGTTGGTGCTCCGGTCGGCAGTCGTGTCCGACCGGCGGCCGAAGGTGTGGCACAGCGAATTGACCGACCAGGTGACGTGGTGGAGGAGCGCCATCCGCACCAGACCCGCCCAGACCAGGGCGGTCAGGGCGCCGACCAGGGTCCCCGAGAGGCCGAAGCCGATGGCGAACGGTATGGCCAACGATCCGAGGGCCAGGGCCGGAAACAACCGGTCGATCCGCCTCATGTCGCGGTCGCGCAGCATGTCGGGCGCGTAGCGGGAGGCATCGGACGAGTCCGAGACGAACAGCCAGCCGACATGGGAGAAGGCGAGGCCCCGGAGCAGGGCTGCGCCACGGTTGCCGTAGCGGTGCGGGGAGTGGGGATCGCCGGCCTGGTCGCTGAACATGTGGTGGCGACGGTGGGTGGCCACCCAGCTGGTCACCGAGCCTTCGACGGCCATCGATCCCACCACGGCGAGTGCGATCTTGAGGGCCCGGCGTGAGGTGAACCCGCCGTGGGTGAACAGCCGGTGGAAGCCGACGGTGATCCCGAACCCGGTGACGGTGTACAGCACCAGGGCGAGGACGATGTCGGACAGGTTGACAGCGTGCCCCCAGAGCCATGGGACGACCACAGCCAGGGCAACCAGCGGTCCGGCCACGATGGCCACGGTCACCAGTTTCTGAGCAGGATGGACGGTCGGCGGCTCCTGGCCATCCGAACCGGCAGGGTCGGTGGCAGCCAACGACCCGGACCCGACGAGCAGGGAATCCACTTGACCTCCGGACGCGCCTCGCGCATGAGGCAGAGCCGTACCGGACTGTTTCAGCGGACCGAGCCTTCGCTGCCATTGTACCGGCCCCGGGCGCCATACACACGTCGGTCATGGGGGATCCATCGGCTCCAGGTTGGTGCTCGGAACACGCCCGTCGACGGCCGGGCACCCACTCGATCCGGATCGCACCTCGATGCCCTCAAGGTCACGAGTGGGGATGTCGATGGTCCTACAAGGCCGTTCGGGTCCGCTTCGACCCGGCCGTCGGCCGATGACCACGCACGTCGAGAATTCGGAATGGGGCGAAGACATGACAGAAGGCATGGGCCGGCTCGAGGGACACCGGGCCGTCATCACCGGCGCCGCCAGCGGCATCGGGGAGGCGACGGCACGGCTCTTCAGCGCTGAGGGAGCGGCCGTCGTCATCGCCGACGTCGACGACGACCGGGGGAAGTTGGTCGCCTCCGAATGTGGTGACCGGGCGTGGTTCTTCCACACCGACGTCTCGGAGGAGGCCGACGTCGACGCGGTGGTGGCCTTCGCCGCGGACGAGTTCGGCGGGCTCGACTGCATGTTCAACAACGCCGGCAACCCGGGCTCGGTGGGTGGGATCGACGAGATCGACATGTCGGTATTCGATCGGACGGTATCCGTCCATCTGCGGGGTGTCTTCCTCGGCATCCGGGCCGCCGCCCGTGTGATGCGGACCCAGGGCCGCGGCAGCATCATCAACACCTCGAGTGTGGCCGGGCTCGCCGCCAACTACGGGGGTCATGACTACAGCGCCTGCAAGGCGGCCATCGCCCACCTGACCCGTACGACGGCCAACGAGCTCGGGGAGCAGGGCATCCGGGTCAACGCCATCTGCCCCGGGGGCGTCGCCACGTCGATCTTCGGCCGGGCGGCCGGGCTCGACGGCGACCGCGCCCAGGCGACGGTCGAGACCATGTCCCTGGCCCTCGGCGACATGCAGCCGATTCGGCGTTCGGGTCAGACTGCCGATATCGCCGAGGCCGCGCTGTGGCTGGCCGGCGACGGGTCGAGCTTCGTGAGCGGCCAGGCCATTGCTGTGGACGGCGGCCTCACGACCGGCCCCCTCTACCGTGAGCAGCACGCCAAAACAGAGGGGCTGATCGAGCTGTTGCGGTCCCCGGGGTTCTGAACGGGCTGGTCCCGCTCCGATCAGCGCCGCCCGCAGCCGGCGAAGAAGTCGACCAGCAGCGACGTCACTTCCGGACCGTGGGTGAAGACCCCCAGATGGCTGGCCTCTGCGATCTCCGCGAATCGGGCGCCGGGGATGATGGCCGCCGCCTCGCGGGCGTGTGCCGGCGGGGAGTCGACGTCGTGCTCGAAGGCCATCACCAGGCACGGCACCGAAATGGTCGACCAACCCTGCACGCGCTCGAGGTCGAGGGACCACGCCAGGGCCGCTTCGTACTGGCCCAGTCGGCCCGGATTGGGCCAAGGTTCGAGGTCGCCGATCATGCCCAGCCACGCGTCGACCATCCCGTCGTCCTGGAGGTCGCTGTTCGGGAGGTAGCGCAGTGTCTCCGTGGCGTAGAACAGCGGGGGGAGCGCGAAGTCCAGGCGGGCGAGGTCGCGTTCGACGGTGGTGATGGCCTTCTCCCAGGACGTGGCCACGTTGCAGCTGCCCATGAGCACGGCGCCGAGCACCCGCTCCGGGTGTCGGATGGCCATGGTCTCGACGATCCATCCGCCCATCGAGTGGCCGGCCAGGCGAACCGCATCCATCCCCAGGTGGTCGAGCAGGCCGAGCGTGTCGGCCACCATGTCCGCCACTGAGTAGGGCGGCGGGGGTGACGAGGACGGTGCCACCCCCCGGTTGTCGAAAGTGACCACCCGGTAGCCCGCCTCGACCAGCGCCGGGACCAGGGTCAGCTGCCAGGCCACCGCGGGTTGGCCGCACCCGCACACCAGTACCACCGGCTCACCCGACCCGAACACGTCGTAGGCGATGGTGACCCCGTCACGCGTCAGTTCCGGCATGGCGCCTCGCCGCTTCCGGGCACCGGTGCGGACCCTGCGGCCGGAGTGTTCATCCGGGGATCAGCTCGATGCGGTTGCCGAACGGATCGTCCACGTACCACTGCGGCTTCCCCGGTATGTCCTCCGCCCGCCGGGTCGGATGGCCGGCCCCGTCCAGCCGGCCGAGGAGCGCGTCGAGGTTGGACACCACGAGCGCCGGATGCGCCTTGCGGGCCGGCCGGAAGTCCTCCTCTACCCCGAGATGCACCTTGACCGGTCCGCGTTCGAACCAACAGCCGCCCCGGCCGGCGAGCTCCACCGGCTTCGGAACCCTCGGGAGCCCGAACAGCCCGGCGAAGAACTCCTCGGCGCGGGCCTCGGCCTCGGGACCCGGCGGCATGGCCAATTGCACATGGTCGATCCGCTCGACCAGGTGGTCCGATGCCGTCATGGCCGGCCTTCCCCAACGGCCAGGTTGCGCTGGTCCCGGCGGAGCGGATGGTCCTCGGGTACCTCGACCAGGTGGATGCGGAGCCCGTCGGGATCGGTGATCCACGCCTCGATCAGGCCCCATGGTTCGAGGGTGGCCGGACGGACCAGTTCCACGCCGCGCCCGACCAGCTCGTCGACGGCGGCGTCGATGGACCGGACCTGCAGCCACAGGGTCACCGGTCCGTCGGCCGGTCGCCCATCGGACCCCGACGGCAGGTGGGCCTGCCGCGCCGCGACCACTTCGATCAGGCCGCCGCCGGCGAAGAAGACCACACCCCGGCCCTCCCCGGCGCCGAACTCCCGGGCCACCGGAAGGTTGAGCACCTCTCCGTAGAAGGCCAGCGACCGCTCGAGGTCCGCCGGGTGGATGATGGTCCTGCTGGTCAGAACGTCCACGGTGTCGCCCGTCTCCCTTTGCGTCCCCATGCCGATCGGCTTGTGTTCCCCAACCGGTGCGGCCAACACGTTGTCACGTCGTCCCGCTCGCTGCCAGCAACGGTGGTCATCGGGGCGGGGCTGGTGATGCTCAGTAGGTGGTCGATGCAATCAGGTCCCGGGTGGTGGAGCGGGCCGCCATCAGCATCTTCTGAGCGGCCACCAGCACGGAGAGGTCCCCCCGGACCCGGATGCGACCGGCGCTCAACGCCTCGGCCACGGCCAGCTCACCCTTCGACATGGCCACGGCGTCGTCGTAGGAGATCAGGATGGTCACGTCAGCGGGTGGGTCCTCGGCTCCGCCCCCGCCGCCGTCCGTGGGGTGCTCCAGCTGCAGCCGGAGCGAGCCGTCGACCACCCGGAGAATGACCCGGACATCACCGTCGGGGGCACCCCGGACCTCCTGGACGACGGTGAAGGTGCCGTCGACGGCGGCCAGCCCGGCATCGGGATCCGGCCCCGGAATGGCGGCACCTTCCAGAGCGGCGTTGAATTCCTCGGCCCACGGGGAGCTCAGGAACCGGACCACGGCATACCCCCGGGACCCGCCGTCGCTTCACTCGCCCCCGGCGCCCGATGGGAGCGGGTCACCCGGCAGTCGGGTCCTCGGCGTCCGACGCCGGAGCTGCCGGAGCTGCCGGAGCTGCCGGAGACGACGACGGAGCCGACGACGGAGCCGACGGATCGGATGCGGCGGTCGCTCCGTCGGGCGCGGGGCCGGCGCCGGTGGGGCCGGCGCCGGTGGGAGCGGGTATGCCGTGGACTTCAGGCTGTGGCTGTACCGCGGGAGGGCCCGACGCGGGAGCACTGGTCATCGCCTCGGTCGGGGTGCTCTTCCTGCGGTTGCGGATCTTGCGGCCCAGCCACGCAACCGGATCGTACGAGGCGTCGACCACCCGCTCCTTCAACGGGATGATGGCGTTGTCGGTGATCTTGATGTGCTCGGGGCACACCTCGGTGCAGCACTTGGTGATGTTGCACTTGCCCAGTCCCTGCTCCTGTTGCAGGAGCTCACGGCGGTCGTTCACATCCAGAGGATGCATCTCCAACTCGGCCGAACGGGCGAAGAACCGCGGGCCGGCGTAGGCGGTCTTGTTCTCCTCGTGGTCCCGGATGACATGGCAGACGTCCTGGCACAGGAAGCACTCGATGCACTTGCGGAATTCCTGGCTCCGCTCCACGTCGATCTGCTGCATGCGGTAGCCGCCCGCCTCCTCCTCGTCGGCCGTCTTGGGCCGGGGCTCGAACGGCGGTATCCGCTTGGCCACCTCGTAGTTGTAGGACACGTCGGTGACCAGGTCCCGCAGGATGGGGAAGGCCCGCATGGGCGCCACCGTCACGGCCTCCCCGACCGGCAGGGTGTCCATGCGGGTCATGCACATGAGGGACGGTCGCCCGTTGATCTCCGCCGAGCACGAACCGCACTTCCCCGCCTTGCAGTTCCACCGGCAGGCCAGGTCGGGAGCAAGGGTGGCCTGGACCCGGTGGATCACGTCGAGCACCACCTCGCCCTCCTGGGCCGGCATCTGGTAGTCGAAGAACTCCCCCCCGGTCTCGTCACCGCGCCACAGGCGCATGGTGACGTCGCCGGCTCCGCCGCCGCCCGTGGGTTCCTCGGCCATCAGGTCGCCTCCTCGAACAGCTCTTTGAGATCGTCGGGCATCACCAGGATGGGCTCGGGGTCGACGGTGATGCAGCGGATGGACGGGGTACCGCCGGCTCCGCCGGGGCCCCGCTCGTCGGCCGGGATCCGCTGGACGAAGTTGACCGCGCCCAGTTCGGGCACCGGCTTCGGGTAATCGTCGCGGGTGTGCCCGCCCCGGCTCTCCTTGCGGTTGATGGCCCCGAGGGTGGTGCTCCGGGACACCGTGAGCATGGCGGGAAGGTCGGTGGTCAGGTTCCACCCCGGGTTGTAGCGACGTCCTCCGGTCACCGAAACCCGCTTGGCCCGTTCCTCGAGCTCCTCGAGCTTGACCAGAGCCTCCTCGAGCTCGGAGCCGGTACGGATGATCCCGACCAGGCTCTGCATGGTCTCCTGCAGATCGTGATGGACGTGGTAGGGATTCTCGCCCCCCTCGTTCTCGAACGGGGCCACGGCCGCCTCGATGACCGCGGTCACCTGGCCTTCGTCGATGCCGACCGTGCCGGTCCGACCCGAGGCGAAGTCGGCCGCGGCTTCGCCGGCCCGGCGGCCGAAGACCAGGAGGTCGGAGAGGTAGTTACCGCCGAGGCGGTTGGCACCGTGCATGCCCCCGGCCACCTCGCCGGCCGCGTAGAGCCCGGGAACGCTGGTCGCCTCCGTATCGGCATCGACCCTGACTCCCCCCATGATGTAGTGGCAGGTCGGGCCCACCTCCATGGCCTCGGTGGTGATGTCCACCCCGGCCAGTTCCTTGAACTGGTGGTACATGGAGGGGAGGCGCCGACGGATGTCCTCTGCCGTCCGCCGGGTGGCGATGTCCAAGAAGACACCCCCGTGCGGGCTCCCCCGACCGGCCTTCACCTCGCTGTTGATCGAG
>JBEKOI010000020.1:0-23014 GCA_049521915.1 Acidimicrobiales bacterium
GGGGGGGGGGGGGGGGGGGGGGGGGGGGGGGGGGGGGGGGGGGGGGGGGGGGGCTTTGGGGGGGGGGGGTGGGGGCGGCGGCCGGGCGGGATAGGGGCAGACGGACCCTCCCGGGCTTGAAAAGCCGTTTTGACCAGGGAACAATGGGTCAGCTGGGAGTCCTGATGCCCATCGGAGTCCCGATGCCCTCGGGGAGCCCACCCCATCCCCACGCGTCGAAGGACCCACCCCCATCGAATTCATCGGCCGAGACGACGAACTCCAGGCCACAGACGCCCTCTTGCGTGCGGCCCGCGATGGCATGAGCGGCACCCTGGTGCTGCGCGGCGAGGCCGGCATCGGCAAGACGTCGGTCCTGCTGGCCGCCGAGCAGCAGGCGGAGGGATTCCGGGTCCTGCGGGTACACGGGGTCGAAGCGGAGGAGAACATCAGTTTCGCCGCCCTTCACCGCCTCCTGGTGCCCGTCCTCGGCGGGTCGGACCGCCTTCCGGTGCCTCAGCGCCGAGCCCTGGAAGCCACCTTCGGCCGCATCGACGGCGGTGCCCCGGACCGGTTCCTCATCGGACTGGCCATCTTGACGTTGCTGGCCGGCGTGTCGGCGCACGCTCCGCTGCTCTGCCTCGTCGATGACGCCCAATGGCTCGACGGCGAGACCAAGGAATTGCTGGCCTTCATTGCAAGACGGCTCTATGCCGAGGGCCTCGTCCTGCTCCTCGCCGTCCGGGAGCCCACTGAGGACCGCGACGCGTTCGCCGGTCTCCCCGAGCTCCGGATCCGGGGCCTCCAGCCGTCGGGAGCCCGCCGGCTCCTCTCCACCGCCCTCGATCAGCGGCTCGACATGGCCACGACGAGCCGACTGGTGCACGAGACGCAGGGCAACCCGTTGGCCCTCGTCGAGCTCGGACGGGACGCGGCCACATCCCGGCGAGCAGGAACGCTCCTGCCGGTCGAACCCCTTCCGTTGAGCCGCCGGCTGGAGGACCTCTTCAAACGCCAGGTGCAGGAGCTGCCGGAAGAGACCCAACAATTCCTCCTGGTGGCGGCGGCGGAACCGACCCACACCGATGTGGTCTGGAAGGCCGCCGAACGGCTCCGGATACCGGCCGAGGTCGCCGATCCGGCCATCGACGCCGGCCTGTTCGATCCACAGGATGCGCCCGCATTCCGCCATCCGTTGATCCGCTCGGCCGTCTACGGCGCCGCTTCACCGTCCGATCGGCGCCGGGTCCATGCCGCCATCGCCGATGTGCTCGACAACCAGGAGGCTGAACTGCGGGCGTGCCATCGGGCCTCGGCGGCCGCCGCCCCGGACGAGGACATCGCCGCCGAGCTCGAACGGAGCGCGGATCGGACCGAACGTCGTGGGGGGCTGTCGACACGGGCCGCGTTCATGGCCCGGGCGGCCGAGCTCACACCGGACAGCTCGCGTCGGGCAAGCCGCGAGCTCGTCGCCGCCGAGGCGGCTCTGGCGGCCGGCAACGTGCCGCGGGCGGAGGGCTTCCTGCAGCGGGCCCGCCAAGGACTCACCGACCCCGTCCAGCTGGCCCGGGCCAGACGGGTGGAGGCGGCGTTCCACAGTTTCACCGTGCCCGGCGACGTTCCTCTCATTCTGCTGGAGGCGGCCAGGGCCCTCCAGCCGCTCGATCCCCACGAGGCACGGGACACCTATACCCAGGCGCTGCAGGCATGTCTGGTGTCGAGTCAACTCACCAGAGGAACGACGCCCGTCGAAGTGGGCGCCGCCGCCCTGGCCGCGGCCCCGCTCTGGAACCCGGAGGAGACCATCGACGATCTGCTGGTCTCAGGGTTCGCCACCCGGTTCGCGGTGGGCTACCGCGAGGCGGTGCCCGCCCTCCAGGGGTGCATCGCCAGGTTGTGTGCCGAGAACCTGCCAACCGCCGGGCTGACCCGGTGGGCGATCCTCGGCGCCGACGCAGCTGCCGATCTGTGGGATGCCGATGGATATCGCACCGTCACGCAGCGGCTCGAGAACACCGAACGCGAACGCGGGGCCCTCGAATCGCTCCGCCTCACGCTCGGGCCACTCGGACACTCGCTCATGTGGGCCGGGAACTTCGGCGACGCCGAAGTCGCCCACTCCGAGGCCACGGAGATCTCCGTCGCCCTCGGTGCGGACCGGGCCATCTGGGAAGCGCTGAAGGTCGAGCTCTTCGCCTGGCAGGGGCGGGACGAGGAGGCCCGATTCATCGCCGAGCTGTTGTCGGGCGAGCTCTCCGAGGCCGCGGGCGGCGGTGTGGCCGTCAACCTGGCCCGCATCGCGCTCATCATCCTCGGCATCGCCCAGGGCCGGTACCAGGAGGCGCTGGTCCACGGACTGGCCGTCATGGCCGACGACCCGTGTCCCCATGGCTCCCAGGTGCTTCCCGAGGTCGTCGAGGCAGCCGTCCGGAGCGGAGCCGAAGAACCGGCCAGGGCAGCCCTCGACCGCCTCCGGGAGCGGGCGACGGTCAGTGGGACGCCCTGGGCCCTCGGGCTTCTGGCTCGGAGCCAGGCGCTCGTGGCCGAGGACGATCCCGACTCCGGCTACCAGCGGGCACTCGAGCTGCTCGGAACCACGTACGTCACGACCGACGTGGCCCGCACCCATCTGGTCTACGGGGAGTGGCTCCGGCGCGACAAGCGGCTCAGAGAAGCCCGGGACCAGCTGCAGACCGCCTACCAACTCTTCGACACCATGGGCGCGGCGGCCTTCGCCGAGCGGGCCCGGGTGGAGCTGGCCGCGACGGGGGGCCGGGCCCGGAAGCGCAATCCGGGGGCGGCGCAGGAACTGACGCCGCAGGAGCGCCAGATCGCCACCCTGGCCGCCGGCGGGGCCACCAACCCGGAGATCGCCGAGCAGTTGTTCCTGAGCGCGGCGACGGTCGACTACCACCTGAGGAAGGTCTACCGGAAGCTCGCCGTCCGATCCCGACGACAGCTGACGGGGAAGCTCTGAGCCTCTCGCCCCTGGTCAGTGCGCCTGTTCCACATGGACCGGGGAGGTGCCTTCGAGGGTGATGGTCATGCCTTCGAAGGCCAGGTTGATGCGGTCCTCCATGCCCAGCCATTTGGCCCGGGCCGCCCCCAGCAGGACCTCGAGCTCCCGGTCGGTGTGGTACGGATCATGGTGGAACAGCACCAGATTGTCCACGTCCGCCTTCTGGGCGAATTGGATGGCTGCATCGACGCCGGAGTGGCCCCAGCCGATATGGGCGTCGTACTCGTCGTCCCGATACTGCGCGTCGTGCATCAGGACTTCCGCACCGCTGGCGATGCCGTGCCCACTGACCCAGCTCTCCGGTATGGAGGAAAGATCGGTGCCCAGTGCCGGCTCGTGATCGGGGATGTACACGAGCACCCGGCCGTTCTCCTCGATGCGGTAGCCGAGCGTCGGGCCCTGGTGGGTGACCTTCGCAGCCCGGATGGTGGCGGAGCCGATGGTCACCACCTCCTCGGTGGCGTCGTGAAAGGTGAGATGCGAAGGCACGTCCTCGAGCCGGAGGGGGAACAGCGGAGGTGACAGGTACATGGCGATCCGCTCGGAGAGATGCTGGACCGGCGAGGTGGGACCCCAGATGTGGATGTCGAGCCCGGGCACGAACAGCGGGCGGAAGAACCCCAGCCCCTGCAGATGATCGAGGTGGAGGTGGGTGAGCAGGATGTGGACCTCGGACGGAAGGTCATCCTGCATCAGGACACCCAGGGGCCGGATGCCGGTCCCCGCGTCGAGGATCAGTGAGTGCCCGCTGGCCAGGCGCACCTCCACGCACGACGTGTTCCCCCCGTACTTGACGGTATCGGGTCCGGGAGCGGCCACCGATCCCCGACATCCCCACACTCGCGCTTGCACCGGATCAAGGTTCCCCGGGCAGGTCCTGCCAGAACACCGAGATGACCCCGTGCATCTCCCCTTCCGTCCCGAACAGCGGGTAGGCCGTCACCTCGTACTGGCGGCGGACGCCGTCGTAGGAAGTGGCCATGAGCTTCTTGTGCGCCGGGCGACGTTCGAAGAACGCGATCCCGGCCGGGGATTCGTTCAGGGGGAGGGGTTGCCCGTCGGGGAAGGTCATCTGGAGGGCGTCTCCGAACTCGCCGGACGGGATCTCACCGAGGTCCGCGAATTGCTTGCCGAGGAGCCGGGCGGCGGCATCGTTGAAGTACACCAGGATGCCCTCGGCATCGAGGAGAAACATCGGAGTGGCCAGATTCGAGGCCAGCTCGCGGGCCAGGATGAGGGGCAGGCTCTTCGGCGACCCGGGAGCGGCGGCCGGATCGCTCATGGCCACCCCACCGCCTCCGGGAGCTCGAGCATGGGGCACATCGTTGCCGCGAAACGGGGGATTGCCAAGTCAAAGCCCGGATGTATGGCTCAAGGCTCCCTCCCGGCGCGCCGATGCCGTAGCCATGACGGCACAGCTGGAACCGAGGGGGTCCGGGACGGATCCGGGCCGGGAGCGGAGTTGCCCCGACTGCGGCCAGCCGGTGGAGGCCGATTCGGCACCGCACAAGCCCGCCGCCATCTGCCGTGCCTGCTACGACGCCTACGTCGAACACGCGGGCCGCTAGCCACTCACCATCCCCCGGTGTCGATGGCGACGGTAGGATGGGCCGCCGGCGTTTGGCGGCGCATACCGTCGGATTCCACCGGGACGACCTACTCGTTCACGGCCACCACCGGCGACAACGGTGACCAGTACGAGGCGGTCTTCACCAACCCGGTCGGGCACGGCCACCACCACGGCGGCCATACTCACGGTCACGAGTGTCCCCAGCCTCGGGGCCTCGACCAACTGGTCCGGGTACGCCGCCACCGGTTCGACCTTCAGCGTCGTGACCGGTGGTTGGACAGCGCCCAGCGTGACCTGCACGGGTAGCCAGTCGGCCTACTCCTCGGAGTGGATCGGCATCGACGGCGACGCCAGTTCGACGGTCGAACAGGACGGGACGGAGGCGGACTGCATCGGCGGATCGCCGAGCTACGACGCCTGGTACGAGCTGTACGGGGACGACAGCGAGAACGGTGGGGCGGAGATCGAACTCAGCACGGCCGGCTATCCGGTGGTGCCGGGAGACGGGATGACCGCTTCGGTCAGCGAGACCGGCAACGTGTGGACCTTCGTCCTGACCGACACCTCCACCCATCACCACAACTGGACCTACGCCAGCGCCGGCATCACCTTCTCGGCGGCCCGGTCGTCCGCCGAGTGGATCATCGAACGACCCGAGCTCTGCGGCACATCCTGTTCGCTGACGTCGCTGGCCGACTTCGGCGCTACCGGCATCAGCGATGCGTCGGCCACGACATCACAGCTGGCCGGTGCTCCGATCGACGCCTTCTCGAGTGTGGACATCCAGATGGTCAATACGGCAGACACCTACGCCCTCGCCCAGCCGAGCGGACTCGGGAGCGGGGGAACAACTTCACCGATGCCTGGAAGGCGGCCGACTGACCAGGCCCGCGCCCCTGAGCCGGCCCGCGCCCCTGTCCCGGCCCTGTCCACGGAACCCCTACTCGGGGATGATCTCCGCCACCTCGTCGAGGTTGGTCGCCTCGTCCTTTTCGAGCTCCTCCCATACGCCCGGGGCCGCTTTGAGCGGGCCCGGCAGGAAGAGCGCGGGCAGGACGGCGAACGCGCACACGCCGAACGACCACCAGAACGAGGTGGCGAACGCATCCGCCATCCGGTTGGCCACGGCCAGCGGGAGCGGATGGCTCGGCACCGAGCCCAGGCTGGTGGCGGAACCGGGGAACTGGTGGCTGATGGCCTTTTGCAGCACCACCGCGAACACCGCCACGCCCAGCGAGCCACCGACCTGGCGGATGATGTTGGTGGCGGTACTGGCCCGGGGCACCTGTTCGAACGAGAGCCCCCGATAGGCGGCGGCGAACACCGGCATCATTCCGAATCCGAGACCGATGCCCCGGACGAACAGCGCGGTGGCCAGGAAGGCGTAGCTGGTGGACCCCGAGACCTGGGTGTAGGCGAGTGTGCCAAGGGCCAACAGCGCCATGCCCGCGGGTACCGTCCGCCGGGTGCCGTAGCGGTCGGCCGCCTTGGCCGACGTCCGCATGACCAGCGCGGCGCCGATGCCCTGTGGTGCCATCAGCAGCCCGGCCTTCCAGGGCGATTCTCCGCGCACGATCTGGTAGTAGAGCGGCAGTAGGAACATGGTCCCGTACAGCGTGGCGCCGACGAGGAAGATGCAGATGGTGGCCACGGAGAAGTTGAAGCGCTTGAACAGGCGCAGATCGAGCAGGGGTTCGGGGGCCCGCAACGAGCGGAGGACGAACCCGACGATCAGAGCGACCGACAATACGAGGCTGACCTCGACGCTCGGCGACGAGAATCCGCTCCCACTCCCGACCTGGGAGAGGCCGTAGACCAACAGGGCCAGACCGGGGGCCAGCAGGAGGAAGCCCACGACGTCGAGCCGGTGGGAACGGTCGCTCGGCGTGTTGGGCAGGAACCGGAAGGACGCGAAGAGGGCCACGATGCCGATGGGCACGTTGACGAAGAAGATCCAGCGCCACGAGAAGTTGGAGATGATGATCCCCCCGAGCACCGGCCCGAGGATCGGGCCGAGGAGCGTCGGCACCCCGATCACGGCCATGACCTTGTTCATCTTGTCGGGGCCTGCGGTGCGGGCCATGATCGTCTGCCCGACCGGCATGATCATGCCGCCGCCCAGCCCCTGCAGCACGCGGAACATGATCAGCGCCGTGGCCGACGGGGCGACCCCGCACAGAGCCGAACCGGCGATGAACAGCGACAGCGAGACGACATAGACCGGCTTGGCCCCGAAGCGGTGCACGGCCCAGCCGCTCAGCGGGATGACGACGGCCAGCGCCAGAAGGTACCCGGTGGTCACCCACTGGATGGTGTTGATGCTGGTGTGGAAGTCACGGGCCAGCGTGGCCAGGGCAACAGCCACGATGGTCGTGTCGAGGATGGCCATGATGGTGCCCAGCACCACCACCACACTGACCCGCCGCACCTCCGGGCTGAGTCGATCGCCGGACGGTGGCGGAGCCGCCGACGCTTGGCTGGCTGCTGTGCTCATCGGGCTGCTGTGCTCATCGGGCTGCTGTACTCATCGGCCGTCCCTGGTCTCGAGTCGAGCTGTTGGAGGCGAGCGCTCATGACCCCGTTTCGACCAGGGAACGTAGAGCCCTTCTGCGAAGCAGGAAATCCTGCCCCCAAAACCAGCGGGATCTTACCCGGTGTCAGAATTGGATCAGTCGGGGCGGGATTCTCACGCCACCACGCCGGCCGAGGTCAGCTCGGACCACTCGGCGTCGTCCACGCCGGCCAACTCGGCCAGGACCTGCCGGGTGTGCTCGCCGAGGGCCGGGCCGACGTCGGCGATCCGGCCCGGGGTGCGGGAGAATTTGGGGACGACGCCGGGCATGGGCACGTCATAGCCGGCCCGCGAGGCCGCCCGGACCACCATCTCCCGGGCCCGGAAGTGGGGATCGACCATCATGTCCGCCGGCGTGTAGACACGACCGGCCGGCACACCGTGCTCCGACAACAGCGCCAGCAAGGCCTCGGCACCGAGGCCGGCGGTCCACCCCGCGATCAGCCCGTCCAGTTCGACCATGTTCCTGCCCCGGGACTGGTGGTCGACGAACCGGGGGTCGCCGGCCAGCTCCGGTCGATCCATGGCCGTGCAGAGCCGGGCGAAGACGGAGTCGGCGTTGGCGGCGATGAGCACCTCGGATCCCTCGGCCGTCCGGTAGGCGTTGGACGGCGCCACCCCGGGCAGGACGCTGCCGGTCCGGGTCCGGGTGACCCCGCCCACCTCGAAATCGGCCAGCGTCGACTCCATGAGAGCGGCCACCGCCTCGTAGATGGCCACGTCCACCTCCTGGCCGGATCCGCTGCGGGATCGCTCGGTGACCGCGGCCAGGGTGCCCACCACGGCGAAGAGCCCGGCGAGGGCGTCGCCCAGGCTGATGCCGCACCTGGCCGGCGGCCGGTCGGGGTCGCCGGTCGTGGCCCGGATGCCCCCCATGGCCTCGCCGATGGATCCGAAGCCCGCGTCGGAGGACCGCGGCCCGGTCTGCCCGAACCCTGACACGTGGACGACGATGACGCCGGGATTGGAGGGTCGCAACCGGTCGTAGCCCAGGCCCCACTCGTCCAGCCGACCCGGACGGAAGTTCTCGAGGACCACATCGACTCGGTTCGCCAGACGCCGCACGAGGTCCCGCCCCGCCTCGTCCCGCAGGTCGACGGCGACCGACCGCTTGTTGCGGGCGATGGCCGGCCACCACAGCCCCTGACCGTCGAGGGTGAGGCCCCAGGCCCGCATGGGGTCGCCCTCTCCGGGCGTCTCGATCTTGATGACCTCGGCTCCGTAGTCGCCGAGGAGCTGTCCGGCGAAAGGCCCGGCGATGAAGTTGCCCAGTTCGAGCACCCGCAGACCTGACAGGGGTCCGGTCGGTCGGTCGTCGGCCATGGGCTGGATTGTAGGGAATCGCCCCGACGGCACACCAAGGACCGGCCTGCGCCGGGTCGGGTCGGATGGGACGGAACGGACCCGGTGGCGGGTCGGGACGGACCGGGCGCCTGGATGGGACGGGACGGACCCGGTGGCAGGTCAGGACGGACCGGGCGCCTGGAAGGGACGGGACCGGATCGGGACCACCTATTTCGGACCGGGTACTGTGGACGCCGTGCCACGCCTGCGCCAGGTGGGGAAGGACGAGGCGGAGGCGCCGATCGTCACCGTCATGTACGACCACCTCTTCGAGGGCCGGGACCCGATCGCCGAGCCGGGGACGGCCACCGGATCGCCGGGTGACTGGTGGACGGTCTTCGCCCTGGTGCCCGACGTCCTCGAACACGCCGTCCAGGGGTTCGGCCTCTACCAGAGCCCGAAGCGGCTCCTCGATCCGGAGCTCCGCGAGCTGGCCCAGTGCCGGGCCGGCTGGGCCGCCGGGAGCCAGTTCGTCTTCTCCCAGCACTCCAAGTCCCTGCGGGCCCTGGGCGTGGACGAAGCGCTTGTCGAAGCCGTGCCCCACTGGGCGGCCGCCTCGTGCTACACCGAGGTGCAGCGACTGGTGTTGGCCTATACCGACTGCCTCGTCTTCGATCGGGGCCGTGTTCCGGACGGGCTCTTCGACGCTCTCCGGGGCCACCTCGGCGATGAGGAGATCCTCGAGCTCACCTACATCGGGGCCCTCTACCTGCAGCACGCCGTCATGTCCCGGGCCCTGCGCACCGAGTTCGACGACCGGGTGGAGCCGGTGGTCGAGGTGGTGGTGGAAGGCTCCGATGCCTCACGCGACGTGGGCCGGGACATCGCCCTCCCACCCACGTGAGCCAGCGGCCGCGGTGAGCATCGCCATCGTCGAGGTCTCCCCTCGCGACGGATTGCAGGACGAGCCGGTGGTACTACCCACCGAGACCAAGGTGTCTCTCATCGGCCAGGCCATGGACGCCCGGGTCAGCCGGATCGAGGCGGTGAGCTTCGCCCGCCCGGACCGGGTGCCCACCATGGCCGATGCCGAGGCGGTCCTGGCCGGGGTCGCCCGGCGGCCCGGCGTCCGGCTGGCCGGCCTGGTCCTCAATGAGAAGGGCCTCGAGCGGGCACTGGCCGCAGGGGTGGACGAGATCAACGTGGTGGTGCTGGCCAGCGAGACGTTCTCGCGGCGCAACCAGGGCCTGGGGGTGGAAGAGGCGCTCCGGATGTGGAGCCGGGTGGCCGCCGGTGCCGCCGATGCCCACGTCGGGGCCACGGTGACCCTGTCGGCGGCCTTCGGCTGCCCCTACGAGGGGTGGATGAGCCCGACCCGCGTCCGGGAGATGGCCCGGCGGGTCGCCGACGACGGACCGATGGAGATCGCGCTGGCCGACACCATCGGGTGTGCAGTGCCACCCGAAGTCGATTCGCTGGTGCGCGGGGTGGCGACCGACACGGGACTCCCCGTGCGGGTCCACCTGCACAACAGCCGGAACACCGGGTACGCCAATGCACTGGCCGCCATCGCCGCCGGCGCGTCGGCCCTCGACGCCAGCATCGGAGGTATCGGCGGGTGCCCCTTTGCCCCGGGGGCGTCCGGCAACATCGCCACCGAAGACCTGGTGCACCTGCTCGACCGCATGGACATCCCGACCGGGGTGGACCTGGAGAAGCTCCTGGTCACCTCGCACTGGTTGGAGAACGTCCTGGGCCACCCGGTCCCGGGACAGTTGGGCCGGTCCGGGCCCTTCCCCACGCCGGCCGCGGCGCCCTGAACGACACCGGCCCCGGCCGTTGTGCCACCGGGCGCCATGGGCAAGAGTTGGATGCATGCCGATCCTCGCACCCAGTCATGACCATGCCCATCCGGTCGAACCCGATACCGCGTGGAGCGAGTCGTACTACTTCAACGCCTACGACCCCGTCTCCGACAGCGGGTTCTTCACCCGGATCGGGGTCCGTCCCAACGAGGGGACGATGGACGTCGGTCTGTCGGTGTGGCTCCCCGACGGGGATCTGGCGGAATACCGGCACACGATCGACCAGCACGAAATGGTGGGACCGCCACTGGTGGTGGGTGGCGTCCGCTATGAGCTGCTCGAGGCCATGGAGAGCTGGCGCATCCTGGCCGACGTCGACGCCGAGGCCCGGACCTGCCATCCGTCAAGCGGGGTGACACACCCCGTCCACCTGACGATGGACGTCCGCTTCGACGCCGTCTCGCCCGCGGTGGGCACCGACGGGCAGCAGACGGGCGGACCCCGGAGCGATCAGGCCTCGGCCGCGGCCGGCACCACCGGAAAGGGCCACCTCGAGCAGGCCGGTCGGTGGACCGGTTCGGTCACCGTCAACGGTGTCACCCACCCGTGGAGCGCGGCCTACGGCAACCGTGACCGCTCGTGGGGACCGCGCCGCTGGGGCGGCCCGCCCATGTGGCGCTGGTTCAGCATCAACATCGATGAGTCCATGCACTTCGGCGGCATCCGCCTCGGCACGGTGGCCGGCGACCTCCATCGCGGCTGGGTGTTCGAGAACGGCCGGATGACGAGCATCAAGGAGTGGCGGCTCCGGACCGAGCTGGCCGACGACGGGCTCACCCAGCGGGTCGTGCACCTCGTGGCTGTGGACAAGCGGGACCGCTCGTGGGATCTGACCGGAGAGGTCCTGAGGGTGGCGGACATCGGCAAGTCGGGCGGCACGGTGGTCAACGAGGGGCTGACCCGCTGGACCTACCGGGCCGGCGACGGATCCGCGGTGACGGGGTACGGCATCGCCGAGTACCTCCACCAGGTCGACCAAGACGGGAGGCCCACTGTTCCGGTGGAGTAGGTGTCGAGCCGGTGGAGTGGGTGTCGAGCCGGGTGGGGTGTCGAGTGGCCGGTGGCGTAGGTGTCGAGCCGGTGTGGAGTGGGTGCCGAGTGGATAGGGTGCGCCGGTGGCCACGGACACCACCAGCGTGGCCGAGCAGCTGGGGGCAGCGCTCGGCGGTCGGGTGGCGTCGCTACGCCGGCTCTCGGGTGGGGCGTCGCGGGTCACCAGCGCCTTCGATCTCGAGACACCCGCGGGGGAGGTCCGGGAGCTGATCCTGCAACAGGTGAGGGGGGCCGGCCCCGCCCCGAGTCCCGACATCCAGATGGAGGCGGGCCTGCTGCGAGCGGCCCGCGGGGCCGGGGTCCCGGTGCCGGAGGTGGTGGCGGCGGGCGCGGCGGCCGGGCTCCCTCCCGGGTGGTTGGTCGTCGAACGGCTGGCTGGGGAGACGATCCCCCGACGGATCTTGCGGGACGAGGGGCTTGCTGCCGTACGACCGGTCCTGGCCGACCAGGCGGCCCGGGCCCTCGCCGCCGTCCACTCCATCGATCCGGCGTCGATCCCCGGATTGCCGCCCACCGATCCCCTCGGTCATCCCCTCGAGTTCCTCGACGGCCTCCACGAGGTGCGACCGGTCATCGAGCTCGGGGCACGGTGGTTGGACCGCGGCCAGCCCCGGCCAGACGAGCGGGTGGTGGTCCACGGAGACTTCCGGATGGGCAATTTCCTGGTCGACGCCACCGGCCTGCGAGCCGTGCTCGATTGGGAGCTCGCCCACCTGGGCGACCCGGCGGAGGACATCGGGTGGCTCTGTGCCCGGGCCTGGCGGTTCGGTGGTCCGGGTCGGGTCGGTGGTTTCGGCGACCTCGACGGGTTCCTGGCCACCTATGCCGAGGCCGGCGGAGGGACGGTGGATGCCGCCCGGATCCGGTGGTGGGAGGCGTACGCCACCATCAAGTGGGCGGTGGTCTGCCTGCTGCAGGCGGCGACCCACCTGAGTGGGGCCACCCGGTCCGTGGAGCTGGCCGCACTCGGGCGGCGGGTGTGCGAGAGCGAGTGGGACCTCCTGGCCCTGATGGGGGTGGCCATGCCGGCGGTGCCGGGACCGGCGTCCGCCGCGGGTCCCGAAGCGGTCGTGGACGGACGGGCGTCCAGGTGGAGCCCGCTTTTCGGCCGGCCCTCGCGAGGCGAGCTGGTGGAGGCGGTCCGTGACTATCTGGACCAGGTCATGGCCTCGGCCGACGATGGCGCCCGGTTCGAGGCCCGCGTGGCCCGCAACGTGTTGACCATCGTCGGCCGCGAGCTGGAGCTGGGTCCGGCCTTTCAGGCCGCCCACGCAGAGCGCCTCCGCACCCTCGGGTTCGGCGATGACTCGGCGCTGGCCGCAGCCATCCGGGCCCGGCGGTACGACGATGATCTCCCCGGCCTGGGTGCGGTGCTGGCCGAAGGGACGCGCGACCAGCTCCTGGTGGCCAACCCGTCGTATCTCGAGTGATCGCCACCCGCATCTCCTGTGCCGCCGCATTTCCTGCGTCGCCGCATCTCCTGTGTCGCTGCATCTCCAAGCCACGCGGAACGAGAAATAAGCTGGTCAGGTGGCTCCGACCAAAGCGACCCCCGAGACCTCCCGCCGGCTCGGTGATCGCCGTTCGTTCCGGGGCTGGCCACCGGGGGTCGGCGACTTCTTCGACGAGCTCGAGCTCGACAACACCAAGGCCTACTGGGTAGCGCACAAGGAGTTCTACGTGGCCGATGTCCTCGGTCCCATGGAAGCGCTCCTGGCCGCGTTGGCGCCCGAGTTCGGTGGGGGCCGCGTCTTCCGCCCCTACCGTGACACCCGGTTCAGCTCCGACAAGTCTCCTTACAAGACCACCATCGCGGCCCACAACGACGCCGGCTACATCTCGCTGTCGTCCGATGCGCTCGGCGTCGGTTCGGGTCTGTACATGCCGTCCCCGGCTCAGTTGGCCCGCTTCCGGGCCGCGGTGGCCGACGAGAGAACAGGCCGGCAGCTGGTCGGTCTGGTCAAAGAGCTCGAGCGGCGGCGCATTCAGGTGTCGGCCCACGAGACCCTGAAGACGGCACCACGCGGCTACGCCGGTGACCACCCCCGGATCGAACTTCTGCGGCAGAAAGGCCTCACGGCCTGGAAGGAGTGGCCGGTGGGACCCTGGCTCGGCACTGCGGCACCCAAGCGCAGGATCACCGATGTCCTCCGGGCCACCGCTCCGCTGAGAGCGTGGCTCGACCGGAACGTCGGAGCAGGCTGACCGAGTGATGGAGGCGTCTCCGAGCCGGACGGCGATGATGGCGGCAGTTGTGCGCGGCAGGCATCGTCTGGAGGATGCGCCCCCCTGGATCCTGGACGACCCGATCGCCTTGGAGCTCGTCGGACCGTCGTGGCGCGACATGGCCGCGTCGAGTGACGCCCGGTACTCTCGTGAGCTGGGTCGCCAGCTCCGGGCGGCCATCGCCCTCCGTTCTCGGTACGCGGAGCACCGGCTCGAGCTCGGCCACTTCCGTCAGTACGTACTGCTCGGGGCCGGCCTGGACTCGTTTGGATGGCGGCGTCCGGATCTGCTCGGCCCGCTGCGTCTGTTCGAGGTCGACCATCCCGCCTCGCAGGCGTGGAAGCGTGAGCGGATGGACGAGTTGGGACTCGCAGCCAGTGAACACCAGGTCTTCGCCCCCGTCGATTTCGAGGTGGAGTCATTGCGTGACGGTCTTGACGCGGCTGGCTTCGAGTGGGAAGGGCCGACCCTGTTCTCGTGGCTGGGTGTCGTCCCGTACCTGACCATCGATGCCGTCGAGGCCACGTTCCGGACCATCACCGGCTGCCGCTCCGGTTCCGAAGTCGTCTTCGAGTACGGGCTGGCGCAACCGTTCATGGACGACCTCGGACGCGAGTTCGTGACCGGGTTCTCCCGGGTGGCCACCTACGTCGGCGAGCCGTTGAGGACCGGAGGGGGTTGGTCGCCCGCAGAGGCGGAGAAGGTCGTCGAGCGGTGCGGACTCCGGGTCGTGGATCATCCCAGTCGTTACGATCTCATCGGACGGTACTTCAGCGGCCGGGCCGACGGTCTCCGGCCCTGGAGCGTGTCACAGCTCATGGCCGCGGCGGTGCCCTGAGCGCGCCGGTGCGACCGCCGGTGCGACTGCGACCGCCGGTGCGACTGAGCGCGCCGGTGCGGCTCCGCGCCGGTGCCGGCGACTGGTCATACTGGTAGGGCCCAGCTGGGCTGAGTCGGGTAGTGGAGGCGATGCATGGCGAGGACCGAGCCGGTGGCCGATTGGACGTCGGACTTCGACGTCCTCGACGAGGCCTACGTGCGGGACCCGTTTCCGCGCTGGGACGAGCTGCGCGAGGTGTGCCCGATCGGGCGGACCGACCGCCGCGGGCGGGCCTGGCTGCCGACGACGTATGCCGACGTCACCGAGATGGCCCGGGACATCGAGCACTTCAGCTCGGCCAACACCAGCGTCATCAATGCCGCCGACGAGGCGGATACCCAGATCCTCACCTACGGCCTCCCACCCATCACCTCGGATCCGCCCCTGCACACGTGGACGCGCCGGCTGTTGCTCCCGTGGTTCTCCCACGCCAGGGTGGAATCGTACGAGCCGATGACGAGAGCGCTGTGCGGGTCGTTGGTCGACGCTCACCTGGCCGCCGGTCGTGCCGACGCCGCCGCCGAGTACGCCCAGCAGATTCCCGTACGCGTCATCGGGAAGATCCTCGGCATCCCCGAGGAGCTGGCCGAGACGTTCACCGGATGGGTCCGGGACGCCCTCGAGTTCGCAGACGACGCCGAACGCTCCAAGCGCGGGATGTTCGGTATCGGGTACTACCTCTGGGACCGGATCAACGAGCGGCGCGACACCGATGGCGATGACCTGCTGACCTACCTCCTGCATGCCGAAGTGGACGGAGCTCCGGTCGACGACATGATCGTCCTGGGGATGGCCATGCTGACCATGATCGCCGGCATCGACACGACCTGGAGTGCGATCGGCTCTTCGCTGTGGCACCTGGCCACCAATGACGAGGACCGTGAACGGCTGGTGGCCGATCCCGGGCTCATGGACACGGCCGTCGAAGAACTGCTCCGCGCCTATTCCCCGGTGACGATGGCCCGCATCGTGACCGAGGACGTCGAGGTCAACGGGTGCCCCATGAAACAGGGCGACAAGCTCCTCATGAACTTCCCGGCGGCGAACCGCGACCCTGCCGCCTTCGAGCACGCGGACCAGGTGCTCCTCGATCGCCAGCACAACCGACACGTGGCCTTCGGCTCGGGCATCCACCGGTGCGCGGGATCGAACCTGGCCCGGATGGAGTTGCGGGTCGCCCTGGAGGAGTGGCTGGCCCGGGTGCCCGTCTTCCATCTGGCCGACGGTGCCGAGGTCCTCTGGGCCGGCGGACAGGTCAGGGGGCCGCGCCGGCTGGAGGTGGTATTCCGGTAGGGCCCGGGTCGATGGCCCGGGGTCGATGGCGACGGGGTCGATGGCCACGGGGTCGATAGCCACGGGGTCGATGGCCACGGGGTCGATGGCCACGGGGTCGATGGCCACGGGGTCGATAGCCACGGGGTCGAGGGGCAGCGGATCGAGAAGGAGCGCACATGCCATCACACCCGACAGTTGCCGTCCTCGGAGCGGGGGCCCTCGGCGCGGCCATGGCGGTACGCCTGGGCGAGACCGGCCATGAGGTCCGATTGTGGAACCGGAGTCCGGAACGGGCGCGGGCGGCGGCGGACCGGGCCACCGGTGTGACCGCCGTCGACGCGGTGGGAGAGGCCGTCTCCGGCGCATCCGTCGTGATCACCGTGCTGCGTGACGGCGACGCCGTCGCCCAGGTCATGGCCGACGCCCTCGCTGGTGTGGACACGGGCGTCGTCTGGGTGCAGGCCAGCACGGTCGGACCTGGAAGTGCCGGCCAGCTGGCCGACCTGGCCCACGCCCATGACATCGCATACCTCGACGCCCCGGTGTCTGGAAGCACGACCCCCGCCCGTCATGGAAAGCTCGTCTGGCTGGTGGCCGGGGATGCGGACGCGCTGGCTCGGGCCCGCCCGGTGCTGGAGGCACTCGGCTCCTCGGTCCTGCACGTCGGGACCGGCGTCGAAGGCAGTTCGCTCAAACTGGCCGTCAACGCCTGGATGGCGGCGTCGACCGTGGCCATGAGCGATGTCCTGGGCCTGTGCGACGGGCTGGGTATCGACCACGCCACGTTGGTCGAGGCGCTCGAGGCGGGTCCGCTGGCCATGCCCTACGCGCTGGCCAAGCTGACGCTGATGGAGGAGCGTTCCTTCGAGCCCGGATTCGCCGTCCAGCTGGCCCTGAAGGACGTCGACCTCGCCGCCGCGGTCACCGACCTCAGTCCTCTCCTCCAGGCCGTCCAACGTCGCCTCCGGCAAACCGTGGCCGCCGGGCACGGCGGCGACGACCTGGCCGCCGTCGACATCCTGAGAGGAAACGACCACGGCTGACCCGCGGATCCGGATGGCCTCCGGATCAGGGAGCTCCAACCCCGAGGTAGCTGGTGAGCAGGTCCACCAGCACACCCCGCTCGGCCCGGGAGTCGAGGGGCCGTGTCGACAGCATCTGGGACAGGACCAGGCCGCGCAGGGTGGCCCACAGCACCTCGCCGAGGACCGCCCCCTCGGCCCGGCCGCTCGGGGTGTGGCCCACGAGTTTTCCTCCGAGCCTCCGCATGCCCCGGGCCATGGCCGCCAACTCGGCCCCCTGGGCCCGGTCACGGCCGGCCCGGGTGGCCACCAGGATCTCGAGACTGGCCCGCGACTCAGGGCTGGCGAAAGCGGCCCACGCCGCGTCGACCACTGCGGCAACCCGCTCCCGATCGGGGCCCTCGGGCACCGACACCGACTCGATAGCGCCGCGGAACTGCCGGTAGCCGTGGGAGACCACCGCGGCCAGCAGGCCGTTGCGGTCCCCGAAGTGGTACTGGATGACCCCCCACGTGACCCCGGCCCGCTCGGCGATGTGATTGGCGCTGGCCGCCGCGAAGCCCTCCTCGATCACGCAGCGCACGGTCTCCTCGACAATGGCGGCCCGGGTCCGGTCGCCCCGCACCTGGGCCCGCCCGCCCTTGCGGGTAGGGGCCACCCGGGACTCGACCGACGGCGGTTGCGGGCTCACGTCGGCAGCTGGTGCACCTGGCTGACCGGCAGGTCCCGCAACGAGACCAGGCCCGGGTCCGCGGCACAGACCGCCTCGATGGCGTTGACCACTTTGGCCGCGGTCGACACCACACCGGCCACGTTGTGGTCGACGCCGCCCAGTCCGAGGTGGGTGTTGATCTCGACACCGGGATCACCCTCCACCACCACCCGGTGTACGCCGGGCCGTCCCTCGGGGGCCACCGGCCAGTCCGGCGCGGCCGCAGCGGTCAGCCGGTTCACGTGCTCCATCACGATGACCGGACGGCCCCCGACCACACCCTCGACGGCGAAGCGGACGGCGGCCACCCGGCCGGGCTCGACCCGCATCATGGTGCACTCCACGGGTTCGGGTGTCACCCACGTCTCGTACCGCTCGCGCAGCTCGTCGAGCTCGACACCGAGCTCGTCGGCCACGAGTCGCACCGGGCCACCCCAGATGGAGCTGAGCACCCCGGGGAGGAAGAGCACCGGCACGTGGTCGGGCGGCATGCCGAAGCCGAAACTGGCCCCGGTGAACTCGGCGTCGTCGTAGGAGCCGTAGTCGCAGATCTCCTGGACCCGGATGGAGCGGGCCCGCTCGCACAGGCTGAGCGCGGCCAGCGGAAGGAGATCGCCCGAGAATCCGGGGTCGACACCGTTCACATAGAGGGTGGTCCCGCCGGCGGCACAAGCCTCGGCCAGGGGCTGGCGCAGCCAGTGGTCGGCGTGGGGCGGGTAGACGAGCCAGACCAGCGAGGTGGCCACCACGTTCGTCCCCGCCCGGAGGAAGGCGGTGAGCTCGTGGAGGGCCTCGTGCGGCCGGGTCTCGGCCTGACTGGTGTAGACCACGCAGTCGGCTCCGAGGGCCACCAGGGCGTCGAGGTCGTCGGTGGCGGCCACGCCGGTGGCGGAGCGCAGGCCGCACAGTTCGGCGGCATCCCGGCCGACCTTCCCCGGATCGGCGGCATGGACCCCGACCAGAGCCAGATCGGGACGTTCGATGAGCATGCGCAGGGCGTGGCGGCCCACGTTGCCGGTGGAGAACTGGATCACTCGGTACGGCATGGTCCCCCTGTCCCCCGCTCCCCACAGGCGCTTGCCAAAAATCATTGAGCGATTTATGTTTTACCACGTCCGTCGCGACGGTGAGGGGGAACGCCAGTGGGAGAGCTCGACGGCAAGGTGGCCGTGGTCACGGGGACCAGCCGGGGCGTCGGGGTGGGCATCGCCCACCAGCTCCTTCGGGCCGGGGCCACCGTGGTCGGGTGCTCCCGCCAGGAGCTGCCGGGTCTGCCCGGGGCCGACGGGGTGCCCGGCGGAGGGGAGCGGTCGGACCAGTGGGTCTGCGACCAGGGGGACCACCGGGCCATCGACCACTTCGTGGACCGGGTGGTGGCGGCCCACGGACGGATCGACATCCTGGTCAACAACGCCGGTGGGACGGTCCCCGCCCCCCACGCCGAGGCCGTCCCCGAGCTCATACAGAGGATCCAGGGCACACCGAGGAGTGACGACGAGTTCGAGCGGACCGTGCTGTTCCACGCCTTCGCCATCCAGATGAACCTGATCAGCCCTCTGTGGTTCGCCATCCGGGTCTTCCGGCAGATGAAGGAGCAGGACGGCACCGGCTCCATCGTGAACATCTCGAGCGGGGCCGGCCACCCGGCCGGTTCGCCGACCCTGGTGTCGTACGGGGCGGCCAAGGCGGGCTTGAACCACCTGACCCGTTCGCTGGCCGAGGAGTGGGGCCCGAAGGCCCGGGTCAACTGCCTGGCGCTCGGGCCCACCATGACCGACAACTTCCGGACCTTCGTCCTACCCGCCGACGATCCGGAGGGGACCGAGTACTTCGCCAAGCTGCCCCTCGGCCGGGCCGGGCAGCCCGAGGAGGTCGGTCGGGCCTGCGTCTTCTTGTGCTCGGACCAGGCCGAGTACATCAACGGGACGACCATCGAGATCGACGGGGGCATGCTCCCCGGCGTGCTCTACGAGGCCGGCCTCAAGACCATCACGGACCTGTTGTGACCGTCCGGTCCGGAGATGCGGGCACCGAACGGTGCCCAGCGAGGAGGTTCCACCCATGAGCACCTACCCACGACGCCGGGTCTTCCAGGTGGCCACCGGAAACGTGGGTTCGGAGATGATCACCAGGATCCGCGACCACCCCGACCTTGAGCTGGTCGGCCTCCACTGCTACTCGGCGGAGAAGGTGGGGCGCGACGCGGGCGAGATCGTCGGCATCGGGCCGCTCGGAGTGGTGGCCACCGGCCGGGTGGAGGACATCCTGTCGGCCGCGCCGGACTGCGTGAATTTCAACGGGGTCTGGCCCGACATGGATCTGTTCGAGACGGTCCTCGGAGCAGGGATCAACGTGGTGTCCACGGCCGACTGGATCACCGGCCACCACCGTGACCGCAATTTCCCCCTGGCGTCGGGCCGGCGGCCCACCGAGGTCATCGACGAGGCGTGCCGGAAGGGTGGTGCCACCTTCTACGGGACGGGCATGAACCCGGGCCTGGCCGACATCCTCTCGGTGGTCAGCACGGCCGGCATGGGCCGGGTCGACCATCTGACGGTGCTGGAGTCGGTGGACGTGTCCTGCCACCACTCCGTCGACACCTGGAAGAACTGCGGCTACGGGCTGCCGGTCGACGATCCGCGGGTGCCGGGGATGCTGGAGAAGGGATGCACGGTCTTCGGGGATGCCATCTACTTGATGGCCGACTGCCTCGGGGTGGCCATCGACGAGATCGACTACGAGTGCGAGCTGGGGGCCTGCCAGAAGGACGTGGACCTGGGTTGGTGGCAGCTGGCCCAGGGATCCGTGGGGGCCAGTCTGTCCAAGTTCAAAGGCCTGGTGGACGGTGAGCCGAGGATCGAGACCCACCTCGAGTGGCAGATGGTGCCCGACACCGAGCCGAGCTGGAAGATCCAGGGGTGCTACATCACCACCGTCAAAGGGGATCCGAACATCGTGAACCGGCACATGATCTTCCCCGCCGACGGCTCCCCGTTCGATGCCCGGAGCTTCGCATCCATCGGGATGACCATCACCGGGCTGCCCGCCCTCAACTCGATCGGGGCGGTGTGCGACGCGCCCCCCGGTCTCCTCACCAGCGCCGACCTCCCCCTCCGTGCCTTCGCCGGCCGCTTCGGGCCCGGTCGGCCGGCATCCTGAAGGACGGCCGATGCGTGTTCACCATGTCGTGTTCTGCGTGCGCCACGAGCACCAGGAGGAGGCGGCCGACGTCTGGCGGGCGCTCGGCCTCACGTTCGCTGAGCTCGACCTGGCCGATGTCGGCCTGCGGGTGCTCATCGACTGGGAGGCGGGGATCGAGCTCATCGCTCCGGTGCCCGGGGCCGGCGAGGTGGCCGCGGCGTACACGGACTTCCTTGCCACCCAGGGCGAGGGGTTCTTCTCGGTGGTGATGGGCGTCGCCGAGGTCGAGGGCCCGACCGCCGTCGCCCGGCGGTACGGCGCGGCGGTGACCTACCGACAGCACCGCCGCCACGGCGACTTGAGCATCGACGAGGTCCAGCTGGCCCCGGTGCACGGCATGCCCATCACCTTCCTGGCCACCACGACGGAGTCGTGACACCGGTGCCGCCCCCCGATCGTGTCTAGCCTGCACCCTCATGAAGTTCTCCGTCACCTACCCCTTGATCACCCATCCGGCCAGCCCCGAGCTCATGACCAGGCGGGCCATCACCGAATTCGCCCGGACCGCCGAAGCCGCAGGGTTTGACGGGATCGGGTTCACCGACCATCCGGCCCCGACCGATCGGTGGCTCGAGGCCGGGGGCCACGATGCCCTGGATCCCTTCGTGGCGCTGACCTTCTGCTGCGCGGTGACCGAACGGATCCGCCTGATCCCCAACATCGTCGTGCTCCCCTACCGGCATCCACTCATCGTGGCCAAGACGGTGGCCACCATGGCCATGCTGTCGGAGGACCGGTTCACCCTGGCCGTGGCCACCGGCTACCTGCGGGGTGAGTACCGGGGCCTCGGCATCGACTTCGAGCAGCGCAACGCGCTGTTCGACCAGGCCGTCGAGGTGCTCCGCGGCATGTGGACCGAGGACGACTTCTCCTTCGAGGGGATCGGGATCGACGCCAAGGGGCTGACCGCGAATCCGAAGCCCCGGATCCCACCGCCGATCTGGATCGGCGGCAACAGCCGGCTGTCCCGGCGACGGGTGGCCCGGTACGGGGACGGCTGGACGCCCTTCCCGGCGCCGAGGTCGCTGTCGAAGACCACCAAGACGCCGCCGCTCGAGACCGTCGAAGATCTTGCCGCCATGCTCGACGAGCTCTGGCAGTGCGTCGACGAGGCCGGGCGGGCCCGGTCGGACATCGACGTCGCCTTCGGCACGCCCGCCGGGGGCAGGCTGGACGGCGACTTCAACCCCGATGCCCACATGGCCGCACTCGACGGCCTGGCCGCGCTGGGCGTGACCTGGGCCGGGGTCTCGGTCCCGGGCGCATCGCTCTCGCAGTCCCTCGAGGGACTGGAGCGCTACGGCGAATCGGTGATCGGCCCGTACCGGTCGTGATCCGCCGGTCCCCGGCACGGGCGCAGAACGGACCGGTCCGGTCAGCCGTCGTCGGCGCCCCAGCCGAGCTCGTCGGCCAGTAGCAGGAGCACCCTGTTGGGCAGCCGTTCGCCCCGCTCGAGGAGCTTGAGGCAACCCTGCACATAGACCCGCCGGCCATCCTCGGTACCACGTGACTGGACACGCCCGGCGACAGGAGGACGGATCCCGATGATCTCGGCCAGGTCCGCCGGCTGGTCACCGCCATCGGTCTCTTCGAGCAGCGATTGGATGGCCCGGAGCATGTACCGCCTCGGCGGCGAGCCCTGCTCCCACCGGGCGACGGACTGCTGGGTGACACCCAGTTGATCGGCTAGTTGGCGCTGTGTCGTCCCGTGCTTCAGGCGGTACATGCGGATCTGTTCGGCCAGTCCGTCGGAAGGCTCCATTGAGTACTCACTTGTATCCACTAGTTGTAAACGCTACTCCCGCGGTTGTCGGGCTGACAAGGCCCGGCCACGAGAACAGTTGTGGGACGTGTCGAACTACAAGGATGTCGTTCACACGCCACGGATACGTGTTGAGCGTGAGTGGTCGTGCCGGCCGGTCGTGCCGGCCGGTCGTGCCGGCCGGACGGGCAGCGTGCGGCACCGGGCAGAAGCGACGTAAGGGTCCCGTCTTCCCACCAAATTGGGTGTTAGCAATTGTCCTCGAAATTAGGAATGATTATGCCTGGCGACTGGACATGTTCACAAAAAAAGGGATATGCCAAAGGGCCGGACTCACCAGTCAAGAGACAGATTCCTCCGAGAAATCCCTGTCAAGGGCCAGAAGTACTTTTATTTGATACATCTGGATTCGACGGTGGAAGTATTTTGCTCAATTCTCACTCATTCCGTGCCGATGAAACACGCGTGACCAGCTCGCCGGCGATCGAGTCCGATCAAACGAGGCAATTCGTGGTGGCGGCCGTCCTGGCCGGCCTGGCCGCCACCGTCTTCCTGCTCTGGACAAGCGTGGGATTTTTCGGCTCCCGTCCGACG
>JBEKOI010000021.1:0-32323 GCA_049521915.1 Acidimicrobiales bacterium
AGCAGAACGCCGTCATCCCCTCGGGCGGCAGCGACGGGTACAGCCGGGTCTGCTTCATCTCGTCGGGGATGCCGGCCGCGTACTCGGAGACCTCGGTGAGCGAGGTATAGGAGTAGACGACGCTCAGTCCGGCCGCCTGCAGATCGGTCTGCAGACGCCGCAGCCTCCACAGGTCGGCACCGAGGGCCATGAAGCCCACGTCGGCCTTGTGGCCGAGCATGGCCACGACGACCACCTGGACGCCGTCGACCTCGGCGTTCTTGACGGCCTGGACGACCGCCTGGGTGTCGCAGCTCGGGGCTCCGGGACGGGTCGGCACACCGTCGAGCCGGGCGAACAGGTGGAGCACACCCAACCCGGTGGTGGGAGCGAGGGGTTCGGTCACGGTGCCCAGTCTAAGGAATGAACGAAGGGCGCCCCGACGGGCGCCCTTCGTCTCTCGATGCGATCCGGCTCATGACCCGGCCCGGACCCGTGACGGCCGGGCTCGCGGGCGGTACGACCTAGAAGTCGTCCATCCCACCACCGGGCATGGCGCCAGCCGACTCTTCGGGCTTGTCCACGATGACCGCCTCGGTGGTCAGGAACAGGGCGGCGATGGATGCCGCGTTCTGCAGTGCCGACCTGGTCACCTTCACCGCGTCGATCACCCCGGACTTGAACAGGTCCTCGTACTCGCCGGTGGCTGCGTTGAGACCCTCGTTGGGCTTCTTCAGGTTGCGCACCTTGTCGACGATCACGCCACCCTCGAGGCCGGCGTTGACCGCGATCTGCTTGAGCGGCTCTTCGACGGCACGGGCCACGATGCGGGCACCGGTGGCCTCGTCACCTTCGAGCTTCTCGGCCGTGTCCAGCACCGCGGTCTGGGCCCGGAGAAGGGCGACGCCCCCGCCCGGGACCACTCCCTCTTCGATGGCTGCCTTGGTGGTCGAGACGGCGTCTTCGATGCGATGCTTCTTCTCTTTGAGCTCCACCTCGGTGGCCGCTCCCACCTTGATCACGGCCACACCGCCGGACAACTTGGCCAAGCGCTCCTGGAGCTTCTCCCGGTCGTAGTCGGAGTCAGTGTTCTCGATCTCGGTCTTGATCTGGTTGATCCGGCCCTTGATCTCGTCGTCCGAACCCCCGCCTTCGACCACCGTGGTCTCGTCCTTGGTCACGACGATCTTGCGGGCGGTGCCCAGCAGGTCGAGGCCCACGTTCTCCAGCTTGAGGCCGACCTCCTCGGTGACGACCTGGCCGCCGGTGAGGATGGCGATGTCCTGGAGCATGGCCTTGCGGCGCTCCCCGAAACCGGGGGCCTTGACGGCCACGCTCTTGAAGGTGCCCCGGATCTTGTTGACGACCAGGGTGGCCAGCGCCTCGCCCTCGAGGTCCTCGGCGATGATGACGAGGGGCTTCCCTCCCTGCATGACCTTCTCGAGCAGGGGAAGCAGATCACGCACGGCGGTGATCTTCGATCCCACCAGCAGGACGTAGGCGTCCTCCAGGACCGCTTCCATCCGCTCGGGATCGGTCACGAAGTAGGGGGAGATGTAGCCCTTGTCGAAGCGCATCCCCTCGACCAGGTCCATGTCCATGCCGAAGGTCTGCGACTCCTCGACGGTGATCACCCCGTCCTTGCCCACCTTGTCGATGGCTTCGGAGATCATCCCGCCGATTTCGGGATCGGCGGCCGAGATGGAGGCCACCTGGGCGATCTGGTCCTTCGAATCGGTGTCGCGGGCGATGCCCCGAAGCGAGGCCACGGCCGACTCGACACCGGCCTCGATCCCCTTCTTGAGCGACATAGGGTTGGCCCCGGCGGCCACGTTGCGCAGGCCCTCGTGGACCATGGCCCACGCCAGCACCGTGGCCGTCGTGGTCCCGTCACCGGCGACATCGTCTGTCTTCTTGGCTACCTCTTTGACGAGCTCGGCCCCGATGCGTTCGAACGGGTCCTCGAGCTCGATGTCCTTGGCGATGGAGACGCCGTCGTTGGTGATGGTGGGGGCGCCCCACTTCTTGTCGAGGACGACGTTGCGGCCTTTGGGTCCGAGGGTGACGCGTACGGCGTCGGCGAGCTTGTTCATTCCGCTCTCGAGGGCCCGGCGGGCTTCCTCGTCGAACGTGATCAACTTGGCCATCTGGTGTTCCTCCGTGGTGGTTAGCACTCTTCACTGTCGAGTGCTAATAGCAAACCACGCTTGCCGCCTCTGCGCAACCGGGGGCACGACCGAGGACCGGCCCGGCGTTCGCTGTCCGATGGTTCCGCTGCTCCGACCTGCGGTGACGGCCGGCCAGCGGCGCCTCGAAGGCCCGGTCGGCGCCGGCTCGGATGCCTGGTCCGGCCCCGGCCACCGGGCGCCCGGTGAACGCAGCCGGCGGCCGGGCGAACACTCCCCGTCGGGATGGGCCTCCTCCTTGACAGGGCAGGCCCGCCCTCATAGGTTGAGTCGTCAAGAGGTCGAGTAAGTAGCTAGGATTTATCGGGTAGCGGGTCGGGGGGCCTAGTGATTCGGTCGGTCGACCGTCTGCCGCCGGAACGAGGAGCCGTCGTTGACAACCATGCCGCACGACCGGAACGCCTGCCGTCGCGCAGTGCGCCCGTCGGCCCTGGCAGCCGGCGCACTGGCCCTGGTGCCGGTCCTTCTCGTGGCCTGGCTGTCGGCCGTCCCGGCCACCGCGGGGGCGGGCGTCGTGGCCGGCACCGAGGAGATCACCCAGCCCGGCTCACTCACCCCGCTCGACTCGGGTGGGTCGGAGACCCTCTACGGGGTGGTGCTGCCTTCGGGGGCGGGCTGTCCCGGTGACACCGCCCACCACGGCTACCACATCTTCAGCTACCTGGTCCCGAAGGATGTGTCCCCGGCCGCGGTCAACTTCAAGAAAGGGCGGGCCAACCAGGGGTTCGGTTACATCGCCTACGGGATGTACTACGGGGCCGTCAACACGGCCATCGGGACCGGCCTGGTCGCCGGTCTGCCGCCCGACTTCACCTGGGCCCGACTGACGCCGAAGGATCTGTTCCCGGAGGGCCAGACGTCGGCCACCTGGGAGGGCGGTATCGCCTGCGCCACCACCGACGGCGTGGTCACCAACTACTGGAACTCCCAGATCGTCTTCACAGCCGACACCTCCGACCCGCGGGGCTTCACCTGGCGGGTCGTGGCCCAGCCGGCCCTCGGTCCGTCCCACAAGTGGGTGTGGATCGGCGTGGCCCTCATCGTGCTGTCGGTCCTGCTGGCCGCCCTGGCCGTGTTCCTCAGCCGTCGCCGCGACCAGTCGTCGGGCGGGCCGTCCCCGTCGCCGGACGGGACAAACCCGGACGGGACCCCGTCGCCCGCGGGGGAGTCGGACGCGGCCGGCCACGGTGCACCCGAGCCGTCGGTTGCGGGGCGGTAGCGGTATGGCCACCACCATGGTTCCCGCCGCCACCGACCGGGGTGCGGACGACCGGGCCCGGCGCAGCATGCGGGCCGTCCCGGGGTCGGGCGACCGCACCTTCATGGGTCTGCACCGGACCAGCGCCATCATCGTGCTGGCGGTGTTCACCGCCATCGGCCTCTTCCTCGGCATCCAAGCCTTCGACGCCATCCGGGTGGCCAAGTTCTCGTTCCTCACCACCCAGGCGTGGCAACCGGACATCCACCACTTCGGGATCGCCGGGATCCTGACCGACACCATCCTGATCGCCTTGGTGGCGGTGGTCATCGCCATCCCGATCTCCCTCGGCCTGTCCCTCTACATCTCCGAGGTCGCACCCCAGCGGATCAAGCGCACCCTGGTCTCGCTGGTCGACCTCATGGCCGCGGTGCCGAGCGTGGTCTACGGCCTGTGGGCCCTCTACTTCCTCCAGGGCCGCACCATCGGCATCGCCCGTTGGCTGTCGGTGTGGCTCGGGTGGATCCCGATCTTCCACGTGAACGACTCCGGTGCCACCAATCCCACCGACCTCGGCCACGAGTTCACCGCCTCCACCTTCGTGGCCGGCATCGCCGTCTCCTTGATGGTCATCCCCATCCTCACCTCGGTGATGCGCGAGTCCTTCTCGCAGGCTCCGCTCGGGGAGCGGGAGGGCGCCTACGCGCTCGGGGCCACCCGGTGGGGGATGATCCGGTCGGTGGTGCTGCCCTTCGGAAAGGGCGGGATCATCGGGGGGACGATGCTCGGACTGGGTCGGGCCCTGGGCGAGACCATCGTGGTCATCCTCATCATCTCGCCGCTGGCCACCGCCAACCTGCACATCCTCCAGACCGGTGGCAACTCGGTGTCGGCCCTCATCGCCAACACGGTCGGCGACTCCTCGACGTTCGGCATCTCGGCCCTCATGGCCGCCGGCCTGGCGCTGTTCGCACTCACCCTCATCATCAACTTCTCGGCCTCGGCCGTGGTGGCCCGTTCGCGCTCGGGTGCAGAGAGTGACGGCTGAGATGACGGTGCTCGACTACCCGGACACCGCCGAGGCGGCCGTCGACACCGGACCGCCACCCCAGCGCCGCCGGAAGCTCGGCGGCCTCCGACGGGGCACCGTCTTCAATCTGGTGGGGGCCGCGGCCGCGGGGGCGTGCGCCTCGCTCCTGCTCCAGCGGCTGACCGCCCTATCGGGCCCGTTGGGCTTCGTCGTCGTCGCCTATGTGGCCTTCGTGGTCATCTACGGCGTCCTGGTCTCGCTGGCCGATGACGCCCCGGTCGTGCGCGACGCAGTCATGACCGTGCTCATGGCCACCTGCGCGGTGCTGGCCCTCGGGGCACTGGCCGTGGTGGTCGTCTTCACCCTGGCCCGCGGCTGGGCCGCCCTCCGGCATGCCAACTTCTACACCCAGGACATGTCCAAGGCCGGCCCCCTGGCCCCGTTGACGGTGGGCGGCAT
The DNA here is from genome assembly GCA_049521915.1 of Acidimicrobiales bacterium. Taxonomy (GTDB): domain Bacteria; phylum Actinomycetota; class Acidimicrobiia; order Acidimicrobiales; family RAAP-2; genus Bog-756. Next base: position 4,853 of record JBEKOI010000021.1, read on the forward strand.
GGGCCACGCGCTGGTCGGCACCGTCTGGATGGTCGGTATCGCCGTCGTCCTCACCGTTCCCATCGGGCTGGTCGCCGCCGTCTATCTGGACGTGAGCCGCGGCCGCCCGTCCCGGATCTTCCGGACCGTGGTCGAGGCCATGACCGCGCTGCCCAGCATCCTGGCCGGCCTGTTCATCTACGCCTCGTGGATCCTGGCTTTCGGCTTCCAGCGGTCGGGACTGGCCGCCGCCCTCGCCCTCAGCGTCATGATGCTGCCCTACATCGTCCGGGCCGCCGATCTCGCCCTCCGGTTGGTCCCCAACAACCTCCGGGAGGCGGCCGCCGCCCTCGGGGCCCCGGGATGGCGGGGCGAGATGCAGGTCGTGCTGCCCACGGCCCGCTCGGGGCTGGCCACCGCGGTCATCCTGGGCATCGCCCGGGCCATCGGCGAGGCCTCACCCGTGCTCCTCACCGCGGGGTTCACCAGTTACCTGAACGCCAATCCGCTGAGCGGACCGATGGTGTCCCTCCCCCTGGAGACGCTCAAACTGGTGCAGGCCGGCGTTCCCGCCTATACCTCCCGGGCCTTCGGCTGCGCCTCGTTCCTGCTTCTGGTGGTCATCGTCCTCTTCGCCCTGGCCCGCAGGATCGGCGGCTGGGGGCCGGGCCATCTGACGGCCCGGGGACAGCGCCGGGTGGTGGCGGCCTCGGCCCGGGACGCGGCCCGGTTCAGCGAGAGACAGCAGCGCCAGCTGACCAGGAGCTCAGTGACCAGGCCCGGGTTCAAGATCGTGGAGGGCAGCTGATGCCGCGCCAGCCGCGGCGTGGGTGTGGCCACGCCACCGGCGCCGGGACGGCGGTGGCAGCCCGGGTGACAGCCGCCCTGGTGGCCGCCATGGTCGCGGTCATCAGCACGCTGGTGGCGGCGGGGGCACCGGCCGGTGCGACGGCCTACGTCCCCGTCTCGGGGGAGGGCTCGTCGTGGTCGGCCAACGCCATCAACCAGTGGATCGCCGACGTGCAACCGGACGGGATGCGGGTCAACTACACGGCCAACGGATCGACCACCGGCCGTGAGGACTACATCAAGGGCCTGACCGACTTCGCCGCCTCGGACATCCCGTTCCAGACCGACCCCACAGACGGTTCTGCGCCGGAGGCTCCGCAGCCCAACAGCTACGCCTACATGCCCATCACCGCCGGCGGCACGGTGTTCATGTACAACCTCAAGATCAACGGCCAGCAGGTCACCAACCTGCGGCTCTCGGGGGAGAACATCACCAAGATCTTCACCGGGGCCATCACCAACTGGGACAACCCGGCCCTGGCCGCCGACAACCCGGGCCTCAAGCTGCCCGACCAGGGCATCGTCCCGGTGGTCCGGTCCGACGGGGCGGGATCGAGCTATGAGCTGTCCGAGTGGATGATCAGCCAGTACCCCTCGTTGTGGAACTCCTTCTGCTCGTCCTCGGGCCGGGCCCCGTCCTGCGGGCCCACCTCGTTCTACCCGACGCCGACCGACGGGGTGGCCCAGTCCGGCGACCTCGGCGTGGCCGGCTATGTCTCCCAGAGCTATGCGGACGGCTCCATCGGCTACGTCGAGTACTCCTATGCCCTCAACGACCACTTCCCGGTGGTCCAGCTGCTCAACTCGGCCGGCTACTACACCGAGCCGACGGCCCAGAACGTAGCCGTGTCCCTGCTGGCCGCCCAGGTCGACACGACCAACCACAACCCGGCCTACTACCTCACCGAGAACCTGTCCGGCGTCTACACCGACCCCGATCCCCGCACCTACCCGCTCTCGTCGTACAGCTATCTCATCCTGCCCACCAAGATCCAGGGCCAGTTCAACGCGGCCGAGGGCACCACCCTGGCCGCATTCTCCTACTACGCCATGTGCCAGGGCCAACAGCAGTCGGCCGCCCTGGGCTACTCGCCCATGCCCATCAACCTGGTCGAAGCCAGCTTCAACCAGATCGTCAAGATCCCCGGCGCGGTGACCCAGAGCATCAACATCCAGAGCTGCGACAACCCCACCTTCACCCCGAGCGGTGCCAACCTGCTGGCCCAGACAGCACCCTACCCACCGGCCTGTGACAAGCAGGGGCCGACCCAGTGCGTCAACGGAACCGGGGGGGCGGCCAGCACCGTGACCCAGGTGTCCGGCAACCCGCACAGCGCGGCGGTGGCCCCCACCGGACCGGGCCAACCGGGGTCCTCCGGTGCTGCGGGATCGGGGGCGAGCCCGGGATCCGGTGGTTCGGGCCCGGGGGGGACGGGCGGCACCGGGCCGGGAGGCAAGGGCGGCTCGAAGTCGAAGGGCGGGGGATCCTCGGCTGCGCTGGCCGCGGTCGAGACGTGTGTGGCCAAGCACCCGCACGATGTCGCGGCCTGTGCCGACGCCGCGGTGAGCGCATCGGCGGCCGGGACGGATCCCACGCCCGACACGCAGACCCTCGCCGTCACCAAGGGGTGGTCGGTGGAACAGACCCTGATCCTGCTCATCGCCCTGGTCCTGATCGCCCTGATACTCGTGCCCGGGGGCCTCCTTTCCCGCCGGCTGGACAGGCGGAAACGATGATGGCCGGGGCCCGGAACCGCGGGCGGATCGGCCCGGTCACCCTGGCCTTCCTGGCCGTGGTGGCACTGGCCGTGATCGTCCCGGCCACCCAGGGCAGCGCGTCGACCCCGCAGGCGATCGGCAACGGATGCTCCGAGACCGACCCGGCGGCCGGGTGCCAGGGTGTCGTGGCCGGGCTTCCCGCCTCCTCTTCCGCGGTCACGGTGTCCGGTCACGGCCAGTTCAGCAACCTCAAGGTGACCGTCAACCAGACGGCCAACCTCACCAACCAGGCCGTCTCCGTGAGCTGGACCGGGGGATCGCCGACCTTCAGCGATCCGGCGACGGGAGCCTTCGACTCGACGTTCAACGGGAACTACCTCCAGGTCTTCCAGTGCTGGGGGGATCCGCAGTCATCGGATCCGGTGGGAGCCGGCGCCGGTCCCCTGCCCTCACAGTGCGAGTTCGGGGGTGAGAGCAGCAACCCGTTCTCGGCGTACCCGATCAAGGACACCGGCTTCGAGTACTCCCGCGTCCTGAGCCAGTCCGGCTGGGACTCCTACCCCCAGTTGGACCAGGCCCCCGGCCTCTACAAGGACACGACCGACAACTATGTGGTCGAGCCGTTCACCGCGGTGAACGGCTCCGTCGTCGGTCAGCAGGCCGACTACGGCTTCGACATCAATCCTTTCGCCCCGTTGCCGTTCTGGCTCAATCCGTACTTCAGCTTCTCCACGACCAACGAGGTCGATTTCGCCCGCACCTATTCGAACGGGACGGGCCAGCAGCTGTTCCAGGTCGACACCGGCCTGGAGGCGCCCGGATTGGGTTGCGGCCAGGACATCCAGCCGCTGCCGGGCGGTGGCACCACCACCCCGCGGTGCTGGTTGGTGGTGGTCCCGAGGAGCACACCCACAGCCGAGAACCCGGCCAACGTGACCAACGTGAGCAGTGTGGTCACCTCGCCGCTCACGCCCCAGGCGTGGGCCAACCGGATCGCCATCCCGTTGCAGTTCAACCCCGTCGGGACGAGCTGCTCGATCAAGGCCAGCGCCCAGGAGATCATCGGGGGCGAGTTGGCCTCGCCGGCCGTGGCCGCCTGGCAACCGGCCCTGTGCAGCCTGCCCGGCAAGACGCCTTTCAGCTACATCCAGAACAGCGACGACCAGGCCCGGCTGAACCTGGTCGACCCCTCCTACGGATCCGTGGGCATGTCGGTGTTCTCCAACCCGATCGCCCCGAAGGAGACCAAACCGTCGAACCCGGTGGTCTACGCGCCGCTCACCCTGTCCGGGGTGGTGGTGGCGTTCAACATCGAACGGGACCCGATCACCGAGCCGGACGGAAACCTGCAGCCTGACGAGCTCAATCTGGCCGGCGACCGGGTGGCCCACCTCTACCTCACCCCGCTGCTGGTGGCACGGCTGCTGACCGAGTCGTACCGCGACCAGCTGCAGGACATCGGCGCGGACACCTCCCCCAAGTACGCATGGGTGCAGAACAACCCGCTCAGCGTGTTCACCGATCCGACCTTCCTCCAGTACAACCCCGAGTTCTCCCAGCTCAGCACGGTCTATCTCAACGACGCGGGGACGTTGCTGGTCGAAGAGGGGAGCTCGGACGCCACCGCCGCCCTGTGGAAGTGGGTCCTGGCCGACCCCGAGGCCAGGGCATGGCTCAACGGGCTGCCCGGGCAGGGCGCGGATTCGGGCATGAACGTGAATCCGTATTACAGCACCAACCCGTCGGTCAACCCATCGGGCGTGGCCTTCGGGTCCACGACGCCGGAGACCTACCCGAAGAGCGATCCCTACTGCGTGACCACCGGTTCGACGGTGTACGGCCCGCCGCCGGTGCCGGCCCGGCCGCTGTGTATCCTCGACTGGTCCCCCTACCTGTTGAACATGAACACCACCGCGGCGGACACCGCGGCGGCCAACGACGCGGCCAAGACGACCTTCGACCCGACCGAGCCACCCAACCTGGCCTGGACGGCCAACGGGCCCCAGATCACCGGTCGGTACATGATCATGTCGGTGACCGATTCGGCCGCCGCGGCCCAGTACGGACTCCAAGAGGCCAGCCTGAGCCCGGCCGGGGACGACACGCCGGACCGGACCTTCGTGGCCCCGGACGCGGCCAGCCTGCTGGCCGGCGAACAGGCCATGGTGCCGAGCAAGGTGCCAGGCGTGCTGCAGTCCGATCCCACCTCGACCGCGGCTGACGCCTACCCGTTGACCATGCTCACCTATGCCGCCACTACCCCGAAGACCCTCAACCAGACGTCCCGGAAGAATTACGCCGCCTTCCTGCGCTACGCGGCCGGCGCCGGGCAGGTGAGCGGCGTGCAGCCCGGTCAGCTCCCGGCCGGCTACGTGCCCCTTCCGGCTTCGCTGGAGTCCGAGACGCTGGCCGCGGCGGCCACCATCGCCAATCCGTCGGCGAAGAAGTCGGCGAAGAAGTCCTCGACCGCCTCCGGACCGGACAAGGGGGGCTCGGGCTCGGTCTCTCCGGGGTCCGGTCCGTCGGAGACTGGCGGAAACTCCTCGTACGGATCGGGGTCGGGGACGGGATCGGAGTCCGGATCGCCGTCGGGCGGGCTCGGCTCGAAGCACCGGCCGTCCCGGTCGCCGGCGGCCATCGGGCCGAGCGCGCTGAGTGCGGTCCGGACCGAGGGGTTCGCCGTCGGGCTCCTGCGCTGGGTGCTCCCGTTCCTCCTGTTCGTCGGTGTGGGTGCGGGTGCGGGCGCGCTGTGGATGAACGCCACCCGCCGGAGGCGGTTGGCCGGCACCCCCGGGGACACCGACCTGGGCGCGGACCCCGAGACCCCCGAGGCGGATCAGCCGTGAGCCGCGTGTCCCGGTTGCGATCCTTGCGGGCCGCAGGCCTGTGTGCCGCGCTGACCACGTCGGTGGCCCTCGGAGCACTCCTCTTCGCCCCGCTGGCCGCGGCCGCCACGGTGGTCAGCACGGCCACCATCGCCGCACCCGGGGCCACGGCCCGCGGCGAACTCAGTGCCGGCGGCTCGTCCACCGTGTTCACGGTGGCGCTGCCGGCCAACGCTTCCTGCCCGGCCGACACCGCCCACCACGGGTACCGCGTCTACAGCTACCTGGAGCCGAAGGGCTCGGATCTCTCGGCGGTCAGGTTCATCGACTTCCCCTCGAGGGGATACGGAATGGTGGACCCCTCCGGTCGGTACTACGGGGCCATCAACACCGCCCTCGGCACCGGCCAGATCGTCGGTATCCCCAACGACTTCGAGTGGGGCCCACTGGTCAGATCGGTGCCGCTGTCGAGGCTGGTGGGCGGGACCAACCACGGGGTGTGGGAGGCCGGCATCGCCTGCGCCACGACCCGCGGCGCCCTGGCCCGGTACTGGAATACCCAGGTCACCTTCACCGCCGACGCCGGCGATGCCCGTGGGTTCGCCTGGCACGCGGTTCCCGGCCCGCCGGCCGGATCCCCCTCACCGCCGGCGGCACCGACCCGTCACGCCGCGGGCCGCGGGGCCGGCTCGACATCGGCTGCCTCATCGGCCCGGGCCACCGCCGGCGCCGGCTCCGGCACCGCGGCCACCCCCGGGTCCACCACGGGAGCCGGCGCATTCTGGAGCGCGTCCGGTGGCGCGGCCGCACCGGCGGGCAGCAACGTACCGGGCAGCAACCTACCGGGCGGCAGTGGCGGAGGCAGTGGCGGGACGGCCGGCGGCGGGACGGTCGGCTCACCGGCCGTCAGCGATGTCCCGCTGACCGCGGCCGCCTGCGCCGGGGTGCTCGCCCTCGCCGTGGGGCTCCTGTTCCTCCTCCGGCGCAACTGGCGCACCGGCCGGCCGTCGGCGGCGCGGGGGTCGGTGCGATGACGCTGGCCCAGGCGGCCCTCGACCGCAAGATGCTCCTGGTCGCCGTGCCCGATGCCGCACCCGGGGTGACCGGGGCCGGGTACGACCCCGGGGAGGCGCCGAGGCTGCAGCAGGTCTTCGACGAGACCGGCCACCTGGGTCAGGTGGCCACGGCCGGCCGGTGGGTCACGGTCGTGCGCTTCGCGCTGGTGGTGGTGGCCCTGGCGTCGATCGGGATGGTCGTGCAGCTGGCCTACGTGAGCAGGCTGGAGCACCGGTCGGCACAGGTCTCCCTGTACAACCAGTTCCGCACCCAGCTGGCTCTCGGCACCGCGCCGCTGGGCCCGGTCGGTCTGCACCACTCGACGCTGGCTCTCGGGGCACCGATGGCCCAGATCACCATCCCGTCGATCGGGGTCAGCCAGGTGGTGCTCGAAGGCACCACCGGCACGGTCCTGGCCGACGGTCCCGGGCACTCCCGCTCGACGGTGTTCCCGGGCGGGACCGGGGACAGCATCGTCCTCGGACGGGCCGCCGCCTACGGGGGGCCCTTCGGCCGGATCCACGAGCTCCGCAACGGGGCGCGCATCACGGTCATCACCCAGGTGGGGACATCGGTCTTCAAGGTGGTCGACGTCCGCCCGGCCGGTACCGAGGTGCGCCCGGTGGCCCGCGGCAAGTCGCGCCTCACCCTGGGTACGGCGTCGGGCACGCCGTTCGTCCCCTCCGGGGTGGTGTGGGTCGACGCCGACAAGGTCGGACCACCGCTTCCCGCCCAGCGACCGGCGGTGAAGACGGTGCCGAGCTCCGAACGGCCGCTCGGGTTCGACACCGGGACCCTGTGGGCGCTGTCCCTCTGGGTGCTCCTGCTGGCCGCGCTGGTCGCCGGCGCGGTGTGGACGTGGCGGCGTCGGGGCCGCGCCCAGGCGTGGATCGTGTTCACCGCCCCGGTGCTGCTGGTGTGGATGTTCGTGGCCGACCAGTTCGCCCGCCTCCTACCCAACCTGCTGTGATGGTTCAGACCGACGATCAATCGAGGAATTGACAGAGATGCTGCTCGAATCGACAACCGACACCCGGTCCGGGGTGGACGACCAGTTCCAGGCGGCCAGTCTCGAGGCCAGGGACGTCTCGGCCTGGTTCGGGGAGCACCAGGTCCTCGACCGGGTGTCCCTCAACATGGAGTCGCGGCAGGTGACCGCGCTCATCGGTCCGTCGGGATGCGGGAAGTCCACGTTCCTGCGCATCCTCAACCGGATGCACGAGCTGATCCCGGCGGCGTCGATGGCCGGCGATGTGCTGCTCGACGGCGTCGACATCTACGACCCGAACCGCAAGCTGACCGAGGCGCGCCGCCACATCGGCATGGTGTTCCAAAAGCCCAATCCGTTCCCGACCATGTCCATCTACGACAACGTGCTGGCCGGCCTCAAGCTCACCGGGACCCGCAAGGACCAGGACGCCAAGGACGAGCTGGTCGAGAGCTGCCTGACCAAGGCCGGACTGTGGAACGAGGTGCAGAACCGGCTGCGCCAACCGGGCGGGGCGCTCTCCGGTGGTCAGCAGCAACGCCTCTGCATCGCCCGGGCCCTGGCCATCCGGCCCCGGGTGCTCCTGATGGACGAGCCCTGCTCAGCCCTCGACCCCACGTCCACCCGGCGGATCGAGACCACCATCGACGAGCTGAAGACCGAGGTCACCATCGTCATCGTGACCCACAACATGCAACAGGCCCAGCGGGTGTCGGCGTACACGGCGTTCTTCCTGGCCGAACAGGGGACACCCGGGTACATCATCGAGCACGGTCCGACCGATGCCATGTTCGACTCGCCCCTCGACCCCCGGACCCTCGACTACGTGCACGGACGCTTCGGATGACCGTTGCCTTGGACGGGCCGACGGCCGCCATTCCGGCCCTTCCGACCTAGTGATCAGCTAGGTATACTTGTCATCTGCACCCGAGCGACGCCGAACTCCACTCCGATGACCCAGTCAAACGATCCCGAGGCTGCGCAGGCCTACACACGCACATCGGTCGAGAGCTACCTGAGCGCGGCAGCCGCGGAGCAGTCGAGGCTCGGGTCGGCGATCGCCGAGGCGCAGAGGCGCAAGGAGGCGGCCCTGTCGGAGGCGGAGCGGCTGTCGACCCTCCAGCACGGGGACGACGGGGCTCCCGAGCGCCGGAACGGTGCCCCGGCCACCACCCGGCCCGACCCGTTCCGGTTCACCGACGACGAGGGACACGGCTGGCGGGAGCAGGATTACCCGGCTGCGGTCGTCGCCACCGACGTCGTGCGGTGAAGAAGCGGACCGAGGCCAAGGCCCGTCAGGCTGAGGTCCCAGAGACGATCCCCGCCGCGGTGGTGAGAGATCTGGTGGACGGGAACGAGCGGACGATCGAACAGCTCGGCCGGGAACTGGCCGCGGCGCTGCGGGAGGCGGAGGAGGCCGAACTGCGGGTGGCCGTGCTGTCGGGAGACGCACCCCCGGTCCCGTCGGGCGGTGGTGTCACGGGCCCGGACGGCGGGTTGCCCGGTGCCGACGGCGGGCCGGCCGGCCGGCCGCGGACCACCGTCGTCACGCGTCCCCGTCCGCAGGGAGCTGGTTGATCACACCGACACCGGACCCGCTCGATCACACCGGGGCCGCTCCATCACGTCGGACCGGCTCGATCGAACGCCCTCGTCCGCACCGGGTCAGTGGGCGAACAGGTGCCACCCGGCGTACGCCCACGCCGCGCTCAACACCACGGTGACCAGCGCCGATCCCGACACGAAGCGCACGAGCTCCCCGGCGTCGGCCAACCGGCCGCGGGACCTCCTGGCCGTGAGGTCCACCAGCACGCAGGCCACCACCACCAGCAGCCAGAAGGCCACACCGGCGCCCCGGTTGTCCGGGAGGAGCAGGGCGGGGACGCCCACCGGATGTCGGTGGACGCCGGCCATCCCGGACAGGGTCCCGGTCGACGCACCGTGGTCCGAACGACCCGGAACGTCCTCGACGGGGGCTCTGGCCCGGGCCACGCCATAACCGAGCCCGACCGATATCCACGCCAGCCACAGGCCGGCGTCGAGCGGCCGGAAGGCCTGGGCCAGGGCGCTGATGGTGAGGTGGGCAACGTGTGGACCGGTGTCGATGCCGAGGATCTCCCAGACGATCACGACGAGGACGAGGGCCGACCACGGCGCCGTGCCCACGAGGGCCGGACCGGTACCACCGCGCCCCGGTCGGGGCCAGGGGAGATCGGCCGGACGGAGGGGCAAGGCCCATCGCCGATGGCGTCGGCCGCGCCACATCGAGAGGTCGACCGTCACCACGCCGGCCAGCGAGACGGACCACGCCACGAAGGCCGGGACCGTCGAGTGGTGCAGCCCGCTCGCCCACCCGCACCAGGCACACAGGGCCAGGAGGGCCACCGTTCCCGCCACCGCCCGACGGGGCAGACGCCTCAGGGCCGCGCCACCACTCGTCGACGGGTGATGGTGACATCCACAGCCATTGCACCAAGGTACCAACGACCTCCGTCGGCCCTCCTCTCCGTCGATCGTCTACGGTGATGGCCTCGACGACACGCGGGGGGAAGCCGTGAACAGATCGATCGTCGCTCCGGCCACCGCCATGGTGGCGGTGGGCACCGTGCTTTCGCTCGCCCTGGTGAGCCCATCAGTGAGCCAGGCAGCCGGCCCACCCCGTCCGTACTACCTCTCGCTGGGTGATTCGTACTCCATCGGATACCAACCCGGCATCGGGGGCACCTCCGGGTACACGGGCTACGTGGCCGGCAAGCTGAACCTGCAGCCCGAGAACTTCGGGTGTGGTGGGGCCACCACGTCGTCACTCGTCGGGACCAAGGGGTGTGGCGACCCGGCCAGCCAGGACGCCGTCCACTACACGGGGATCACCCAGGAACGGGCGGCCCTGAACTTCATCGCCGCCCACAAGGGGGCCGTGCATCTCGTCACCATCTCGATCGGCGGCAACGACTTCGACGGCTGCACCACCGTGCCGTGCGTGAAGTCGGCCATGCCCCCGATGGAGGCCGGCGTCAAATCGCTGGTCGGCTCCGTCGAAAGGGCGCTGGTGAGTGCATCGGACACCGGCGCCAGGATCATCGGGCTCACCTATCCGGACGTGGACCTCGGGCTGTACGTCTACCCCCACAACCCGCCGGCCTCGGCGGCCGTGTCCCTGGCCAAGTCCTCGATCCTCGCCTTCGACGATCTGATCAACCCCACGCTGAAGAAGTCATACCTGTCCGTGTCGGGGACCAGCTTCGTCGACGTGACGTCGGCGCCCTACATGAAAGCCACCCGCGGGGACGACACCAGCCTCAGCCTCATCGAGGAACTGGCCCCGTACGGCACCGTCCCGGTCGCCGTCGGCGAGGTGTGCCAACTGACCTACTTCTGCTCCCAGGGGAATATCCATGCCGATACCGCCGGCTACACCTTCATCGGCAGCCTCGTGGTGGCGCAGTACCGGTCGCTGGCCCGCACCGCCCACTGACGGCCCTCGGCGTCTCGCCTCCGGGGTCTCGCCTCCCCGGCCGCCTTGCCGCCTAACGTCCCGGTCGGGTAAGAAGCGGGATGCCGGAACTTCCAGTGGCCGATCAGCGATGCCGCTGGGAGATGTTCGCCTCGGGCGAATGGCAACGGTGCGCGAAGCCCCGACGCCACGAAGGCGCGCATCAGATCGGTACGGTCACCATCGGGACGCGGGCGTTGATCCGGCTGAGGATGCAGCGCCAACCAACGGTCAGAAGGGCCAAGAGCCAACCACACCGCTGAGCCCGTCCCGGCGCACCGTTCTGAACCTACACTTACCCGATGGAGGACAACCTGGGTGTGCGCCAAGGCGAGCGCCAGACCGTTGAAGGTTTCCTCGACTGGTACCGGGCCGTGGTCGAACGGAAGGTCGACGGGCTCGAGCTCGACGACGCCAGGCGGGTGCTGACACCGACCGGTATGTCCGCGCTCGGGATCCTCAAGCACCTGGGCTGGGTGGAGCGGGGCTGGTTCCGCGAGACGTTTGCCGGCGAGGACGTCGAGGCCATCGATGTGGACGGTGGCAATTCGGCCGAGTTCGCCATAGGCGACGCCGACACGGTCGAGTCCGTCATGGCCTTCTACCGGGCCGAGGTCGAAGAGGCGAGACGCGTGGTGCGTGCCGCCCCCTCCCTCGACGCCCTGAGCGCCAGGGCGACGAACTATGGCGAGCAGGTGAGCCTCCGGTGGATCATGGTGCACATGGTGGAGGAGACGGCCCGTCATGCGGGTCATCTCGATCTGATGCGCGAGCAGATCGACGGACAGGTCGGAGACTGACTTTCTGGTGCACCGGCCAGGTCATTTCGTCGCTTCGGGCCCCGGAGCTGGCCGGCGAGGGAGGCGGCCGCTGAGATCAGAGCCGGTTGTCGATGCCTACGCCGGCAAGCGACCCAGCACCGAACGGAGGATCTCCAGGGCCTTCCGGCTGTTCTCGGTGTCCTCGTGCGGCCTCCGGAACTCCGCCGCCAAGGAGGCGACCTCGGCCAGGTCCCAGCGAAGGCCGTACAGGTCGACGAGCCGTCCGTCAGGCGCCGTCCCGGTGGCGTGTGCATACTCGCGGAGTATTGATCCGTCCCCTTGCGCGAGCCTCCAGAGGTCGCGCTCCGGCGGTGCGACCAGGGCGGTGTCCCAGTCGACGATCACCCAGCCCTCCGACGTCGCCATCACGTTTCCGGGATGGATCTCACCGTGGGTGATCACCACGGGACCGGGATGGCCCAGGTACTGCTCGACGAGCGTCCGGTAGCGGGCGATCAGCCTTCTGATCCCGGCCTCGTTGTCGATGATCAGCTCGGAGGCGACGGCTGCGTGCGGTCCGTCGGAAGTGGCGGCGCCGAGCAGGGAGCGGTCGAGCTGGTCGAGCTGGTCGAGCTGGTCGAGCCATGGAACCACGAATCGATCGGTTTCGGGTGGGCGGATCGAAGTGAGCGGCACCCGGTGCAGCGCAATCACCACCTCGAGTACCCGCTCCCGGTCGCTCCGGCCGAAGGGCGCCTCGAAGGAGAAGCTCTGTCCTTCGATGAACGGATAGAGGGCGACGGCATAGCCATCGAACCGGACGAAGGGGTCGCCAACCTTGGTCGTGATGGGCGCGACGACGAAACTGCACCCGATTGCCCGCAGGTCCACCGCGGCGGTCAAGGCCGGGCGCAGGCGCAGCCCGAGGACAGAGACCTCGTCCCCGACGCGCGAGTCCGGGCTGAGCTCGTCCACGGTCACGAAGTGACGGTGGCCCAGATTGTCGATGGCCACCCAGTGGTGGCTGCCGAAGCCGACCGGACGGTAGCCGAGGGAGTCCACGGCGACATCCCAGGCCTGCTCGACGACCGCCGCCAGATCGCCATGAGAGAGTCCTGCGGGCGGTGTCAGCACAACCGAAGCCTCAATTCATACGAGTGAGCCGATGAACTTCATCCAGCGCCCGTAGACGGCGTCATCGCCGGCACCAGGCCAGGTGTGCATCGCTCCGTCCGGGATGCGCCTGGACCCGCTCACCGGAGGAACCGCTCGACGGCCGGCAGGAAGCTCGACATGTCCTGGAACAGAAAGCCGTGTGCGGCCCCCGGGTAGAGGACCAGCTTCGCTTCCGGCACACTGTCGGCCAGGGAGTGGTCGTTGGCGCTCGGGTCGAGTCGGTCCAACGTGCCGTCGGCCACCAACAGCGGAAGACGGACGGCGGCGAATCGGAGGCCGGCCGGATCCTTCCCCGCAATCCACTGCTCGACGGCCACCCCCTGGGCGGCCACGACGGCCCTCGGGGCCAGGTAGAAGCGCGGGTAGCGGACGATGCCGGCCGCATAGGCCTGGGCGGCGGCGCTTTCGCCGGGGGGGAACAGCACCGAGAGCACCTCGACCGGGTCGGAGCTGGCCGCCTCGGCGGCCGCCGCCGCGGGAATCGGACGTGCGTGCCCGGTGCCGGGCTGGGTGGCGGCCAGGACGAGCTTGGACACCTGTGTCGGGTGGAGCACGGCGAGGGCTTGGGCGACCATCCCGCCCATCGACCAGCCGAGGACGGCGACTCGGCCCAGGTGGAGCGTCGAGATGAGGGCACTGGTCTGGCCGGCCATGTCGGTGATGGTGAGCGGCGATGCCAGCTGGGCCGTGTCGCCCACCCCGGCGTTGTCGAACATGACCACTTTGTGCCCCGTGGCCAGGGCGGCGACGAACGCCGGTCGCCAAGCGTCCATGGATCCGCCCAATCCCATGATGAGCAGTATCGGGCTGCCCTTCCCGACCTCCCGGTAGCCGACGGCACCGGCCGGGGTGTCCGCGATCTTGGTCGGCGTGTCGATGACGTCGGGCGCCCGCACGACGGGTGCCCGCTCGGCCGTCGTCGTGGTCGTGGTCGTGGCCGACGAGCCGCTGGCTGCGCCACAGCCGGCCAGGAGGGCCATGGTTCCCACCACGGGAACCAGCAGCCTGAGAGGTGACAGTCGTGCCATCGGTCACTCCTCGACGATGGGATCGGCGCTGTCCATGCCGATCACGATAGAGACAATTGACCCGGCGGTGAAAGCATCTGTACGGACGTCGACAGAGCGGACGCCAGGCATCCGATGACGGCCGCCATGGACGTGCCGGGTGGCTCCAGAGCGGGGCCGGGGTGCCAGGACAGTCCCCGCTCGTCCGTTGCACGCAACGATTGCGACGGACCGATCGGTCCGGCCGACGGAAGAAAGAATCTCGAGATTTCGCTTGACCTAAACCTTACTTGAGGTTCTACCGTCGTAAGCATGACCTTCAGCGATGCCGAAGTCCGCTTTCTCATCCGCCAACCCCGTGGTCACCTGGCCACGATGGGGCCGAACGGGACCCCGCAGGTCAAACCCCTGGGGTTCACGTACAACCCGACCCTCGGCACGATTGACCTCACCGGTTTCAACATGGGCGGCAGTGCCAAATACCGAAACGTCCAGGCGAATCCCAGTGTGGCCTTCGTGGTGGACGAGGTCACTGAACAGTCGATGGACGGTGCCCACTTCCTCGAGATCCGTGGCGAGGCCGAGACCGCGGTGGGGACCCACGACCCACAAGGTCATCTGGCGCCCGAGATCATCAGGATCCGCCCGCGGCGCATCGTCTCGTTCAACGTCGACCCCGACCACCCAGGCTTCGCAGCCCGAGACGTGAAGCCGGCCGATCTCCCGAACGAGGTGGCCTGAGGTGCGCGCCGTCGAGGTGGCTCGCTTCGGTGGCCCGGATGCCCTCGAGCTGCGCGAGTTGCCGGATCCCGTTCCGGGGCCGGGCCAGGTCGTGGTGGCGGCCTCCGCCTGTGACGTGCTGTTCGTCGACACCGTGATCCGCTCCGGCAGGGGCACCGACTACTTCCCGATCCGCCCGCCCTATGTGCCGGGAAACGGCATGGGCGGCACGGTCGCCGCGGTCGGCGACGGGGTTGAGGCCGGCTGGCGTGGCCGGCCGGTGGTCGGGCACACGGGCGGCGCCGGCGGTACCGGCGGCTACGCCGAACTGACGGCCGTCGACCTCGAGGCCTGCGTTCCCACGCCCGATGGCGTCGACCTCCTCGACGCCACGGCCGTCCTCCACGACGGCACCACGGCGCTCCGGGTCCTCGAGAAGACTGCGCCACGGGCGGGGGAATGGGCGCTCCTCCTGGGCGCCGCCGGCGGGATGGGGATACTCCTCGTCCAACTGCTCGTCGCCGGGGGCGTCCAGGTTGTCGGCGCGGCCCGGGGGTCCACGAGGGGAGATGTGGTGTCCGGAGCCGGGGCGACAGCGGTAATCGACTACGGCGAGCCGGGCTGGGGCGGTGCGGTCCTCGACGCCACCGGTGGGCGCCGACCTACCGTCGTGCTCGATGGCGTCGGGGGCCCGATCGGTGGGGAAGCCTTCGGGCTGATCGCCGACGGTGGACGGTTTTCGGCCCATGGGACCCCGAGCGGCTCGTTCGCATCCATCGATCCGGGTGAGCCGGAGCGGCATGGGGTGACGGTCACGACCATCGCCGACCTCCACGACGGCGAGGGGGACCGATCCCGGCTGCTCGCCGCCGTTCTCGCCGAAGTCGGCGCCGGACGGCTGGCCCCCCTCGTGGGCCAAACCTTCTCGCTGGCCGAGGCGTCGAAGGCACATCTGGCCATCGAGTCCCGCGAGACCGTCGCCAAATCGCTCCTTCTCTGCGATGACCGGTGAAGAGTCGATCGTTGGATGTGCCGGGTGGCTCCAGTCAGGTGACGGGTCGCATCATCATCCGTCCCCTCCACCCCCTCCGTCCCCGCCGTCCCCACCACCCTCTCCGTCCCCACCGTCCTCGAGGAGGGCACGGGCGCGTGCAGCATCGTCCGCGGACACGGAGACGCCCACACCCTCGGCGAAACTGACGGATTCATAGACGGAGTCGACTCCCACGGTGGCGTCGATGCCTGATGCTCGCAAGCGGGCCGCGATCACCTCTGCCTCGAATGGCTGGACCCGGGTCAATTCGATGAGGCCCGCAGGGTGAGCCTTCGAAGGTCGGTCATGGTTCGGCATCGGGCTCCAGTCTCAGAGAAGCAGCGCAGTCCGCCGGCTGGGCTACGACGCCAACCCCAGCCATGTGCCCACAGCATCATCAGGGGTGAAGCGGTGTGAGTATCCCTTTCGCCGGACCACGGCGACGCTCTCACCGTCGGTGTGGAGCACCGGGACCGCGAGCCTGGGGCGTTGCGGTCGATGTTCGGGGTTCACTGGTGATTCGCCGAGGCCGGCAAGGAGGAAATCGATGGCCCGACCTTAGCGTCGGCATTGCCGGTCAAGCCACCGCCAACGGCGCGAGAACCTGTTGCAGATGGCCTGGCTCCAGGCCCGACCACATCGGAACCGGTGGGCCGGATCAGGGATGTCCCGGTCGTGAGCCGGCTGGCGTCAGACGCAGCAGAATAGAGCCGCTCGACCCACCGGCGCCCACCGTGGAGCGTGAGGATCTGCGGCTGTGACCGGACATTCACCGAAGGAATCACCTACCAGCGGAGGAACACCATGCGCGCAGCCGTGCTGACCGAAGGGGCCGACACGCTCGAGCTTCTCGACGACATCGAAATAGCGGCTCCGTCCGCCGGCCAGGTGCTGGTCGATGTCACCTACTGCGGCATCTGCCACTCCGACATGACGATTATCGATGGCGGTATCGGGCCTCTGCCCATCATCCTCGGCCATGAGGCCTCCGGAGTGGTGAACGCGGTCGGGCCGGGCGTCACCGCGGTGGCGCCCGGAGATCATGTCGTGCTCGTGGCCATCGCACCCTGTGGTCGCTGCTACTGGTGTGTGCGAGGCAAATCGACGATGTGCGAGAAGGCGATGTCCTTCATCACCGGCACGCTGCCGGACGGGACCACGGCGCTGTCACGGTCAGGCGCACCGGTCTATCGGGGCCTCGGCGTCGGTGGATTCGGTGAACAGGTGCTGACGACGGAGTCAGGTGCCGTACGAATCGATAGCGATGTACCCCTCGATCTTGCTTGCGTCATCGGCTGTGCCATTCAGACCGGGGTGGGAGCCGTGCTCAACACGGCCGGCGTCGAGGAGGGGGCGACGGTGCTGGTGATGGGCCTCGGTGGAGTGGGCATCTCGATCGTCCAGGGAGCGCGGATTGCCGGGGCCTCGCGGATCATCGCGTCCGACCCACTGGTCGAACGACGAGAGGCGGCACTGTCGTTCGGGGCGACGGACGTCCTTGACCCCGGGACAGATGACGTGGTCGCCGCCTGTCACGACCTCACCGGCGTGGGAGTCGACTACGCGTTCGACGCGGCCGGAAGCGCCCGCCTGATCGAGGCAGGGGTACTCGCCACCTGCTCGGGAGGTACCACCGTGTCGGTGGGAGCTCCTGACCCGGCTGAGATGTTGACGAACCTTCCGGCCATCCTGTTTGCCATCACCGAGAAACGACTGGTCGGGTGCCTCTACGGGAGCGGCAACCCTCATTGGCAGATCCCCCGTCTGGTGAGTCTGTGGCGACGTGGCCTGCTTGATCTGGAAGGGATGATCTCCTGTCGCCGACCTCTGCAGGAGATCAACGACGGCTTTGACGACCTCCGTGCCGGGCGGGGGCTTCGCACCGTTCTCACCCTCTGAGCCCGCCATGCGTTGAACCGGTCCCAGAAGGCATGCGTTCGTTCAACAATGCTGCGGTTGACCAGCCCATTGCCTGGGTAGACCGGATCAGCCGGCGTGAGAGGATCGCCGTCGAATCGTTCCTGTAGCCTGAGTCGTCTTCTTGAGGCCTTGGCCTTTGCTTCCGCTCCGGAAAATACAGGCCACATAGAGACCCAAGGGGCACGGAGAGGTGCGAGAGCGGCCGATTCGGACTCACTGCTAATGAGATCTAGGACCACCTCTGACCAGGGATCGTGCCTGGTGGCGCACCCTAAGTAGTGCCCAGTTGTGGCCGATTGCGCCCGATTGAGACACAGATTGAGACACAAATGCAGTTCGTTCTAAGGCTCGTCGAGCCGGTCCGTTGCCGTGCCGTACCGCTCGATGGCGTTCCGGCCCCACCTCCGAGCCACTATCGAGGCTCAAGTCCTTACCTGAAGCACCCGATAACAGTCGAATGGAAACACTTGACGGTGTCCTGGGCTGGATCTTCTGCGGCGCATTCGTCGTCGGGTGCTTAGGCGGTCGGGTCGCAGTCAGGTGTGACCTGCGGCTTTGGCCCTCTGTGTTTCGTTCCAAGCCTTCATCAGACCGGTCAGCCACGTCCACGGAGTCAGATGGAGGCATCGCCGACGAGTCTCAAGGTGCCCGACTCTGAATAAGTGCAAGCCTTTAACCGGTCCGATCCTCCGCGCATACCGGCAGTGCCGCCAGCCTCACCATCTCTAACGCTTGCTCCACGTTGGCCAGGATCTCTACCAGCACGAACGCCAAAGTATCGAGCGCGTCAGTGTCTTAACGCCCATCGAATGATTTCTTTGAGTCCACCGTCCTCAGACGCCCGTCTCCCGTGCCCGCTCGTCGTTCGGGCGGAATTGCTAGCGCCTCCTTGCCGAGGTGCGGGCGGTCAGAAGGACCCAGACGGCCTCCTTGGAGCAGGCCAGCCTTCTGAATCGGGGCCGGCCGGCCCAGGTGGAAGCCCTGAGCAAAATCGACGCCGAATTCCTTCAGAAGGTCTAACGTTTCTTCGTCCTCTACTCCTTCTGCGATCGTCTCGCATCCGAATCCTTGGGCAAGATTGACAATCGCCTTTACGACGTGTCGATTAGCCTGGCTGTTCACAAGATCCTTCACGAACTCAATGTCGATCTTTAGGTAACGAATCGGAAGTCTCTTGAGGTGTGTGAATGTCCCATACCCAGTGCCAAAGTCATCCAGAGCCAGGCTGCCGCCCAGCCCTACGATGCCGTGCGCAAATGCGTGTCCTTTTTCGATGTCGCTCATGAGAGCGGTCTCCGTAATCTCAAAGACGAGATCAGCCGGATCGGCACCGGCTCGACGGAGTTCGGTCTCTATGAACTCCAGTAGATCTGGCGACGCAATCGATTCGGCCGAAAGGTTCACTCCTACGTGTCGCCCATTGGCCGAAAGGTATGCAGCTTGTCTGATCACCCACCGATCGACCTCTGTGATCAGTCCGAACTGTTCCGCCACCCCGAGGAACGAGGAGGGACCGATCAGTTCGCCGTTTCGACCGACCATTCGGATGAGAAGCTCCTCGCTTGGTCGACCTGCCAGAAGGGGAATGATGGGTTGGCTGTACAGGACCATTCTGTCCTCGTCGAGCGCTTCCCTAATCCGCCCTACCCAAGTGATCGCGTCCAATTCGCGTTTCACACGAAGGCGCTCTGCCTTTTCATCTGTGATGTCGCGAAACACGATGACGGTTCCAACGCCTGAAGGTCCAGTAAAGAGTGGCGCCGCGGAGTAAGCAACCGGCAACAGCGATCCGTCCTTGCAGGCGTACATCTCACCGTCACCTCGCGCGTGGATGCCCTCGGTTCTGACTTTCCGTATTTCACACTCCGCTTCGGAAAGGATCGGGGTCCCGTCCTCTCGGTGAGTGTGGACCAGATCGTGTAGATGTCTTCCCTTCAAGTCCTTCTCTGTCCAGCCCAGCATCTTCGTGACGGCGTCATTCATATACGTCATCCGACCAAGGTGGTCGGTTATGAACATGCCTTCGGCCATCTGGTTCATGGCGATCGATCGGAATTCCTCAGCCTGAAGCCGCTCGGTCACATCGACCACGATGATGCCAACGCCAATGACTTCATTATCAAGATGAACTGGGTAATAACTTGCTAGCCAATGGCGCCTGTTGTTGGGGTCAGATGCGCTCTGGCCAGATACGTCAGTGTTCAGCACTGCTTCGTCGTTGTCGAGTACGCGACGGTAGACGGATTGTACTTGCGGCCAAATCTCGGGAACCAGCTCCGCCACCGTCTTGCCAATGAAGTCCTGAGCGATTGCACCGGACAATGAGGCAAGCATCTGGTTCAGGTGAACGAAACGGAACTCTCGGTCGACAAATCCGAGTCCAATCGGGGCGGATGCCTGGAGGGTGTCTAGCATGCTCAGGGCTTCATCGGCACGGCGGTGGGCCTTGCGCAGGTCCGAGATCTGTTTCCTGTAAAGAGTCAGATCGTGCGAAATCGTGGACGCTCCGATTACCGACCCGTCGCAGCCGAGAACGGGCGATACCGTGATCGAGACGTCAACGACTGCTCCATCTTTGCGTAACCGCTGGGTCTGCAGATGTCGTACGGTCTCTCCGTGCGCGACTCGACCCAGAATGGTCGACAGTTCGAGAGGACGGTACGCTGGGATCAGGACGGAGATGTCACGCCCAAGCATCTCGGAAGCCTCATAACCGTAAAGTCGTTCGGCGGCGAGATTCCAGAAGGTCACAGTTCCTTCTAGGGTCTTGCCAATGATGGGTTCATCCGAGGATTCAAGGAGGGCCGTGAGGAACGGGGCGGCCTCGAGCTGCTCCAGGCCACTCGTTGCCGCAACTGACTTCACCTTTGGGTCATCGACATCTTCGAGCCAAGGCTGAAGGCTCAGTGTGGCTCTGAACTGGGAATGTGAATCCAGTAGTGCTAGGACCAGGGTGTTCGAGGGATAGTCGTTCGTTTTGAAATATGACCGGATGAGCCTTCGGCACCTGTGATGCTCTGCTCAAGGTTTCGACCAGAAATGTCGATGCACTGCCGTGGGCATTGTCTCCAAATCAGGCTCCAAACACCGGAGCTGGTATCGGCCTCACCGGGCTATCGCCTTCCTTGGGGTCCTCTTGATCGCGATTGCCATCGCCGGAGGAACGCTTGGGGTCGTAAGCTCTGCTCGGGCCGAGCGATTGACGACGTCGATTGCCAACCGCTACCTCGTCCTTCAACCCCCGATCAGGGAGGCGAGGGCCGCGGTGGCGGACTTCCAAATTCAAGTGGAACGAGCTTTTGCTGGTTCGGTCCCTTACGCAACGTTGGTAATCGGCGCTGAGACAGACGCAACCGCGACCGATCATGCGTACCTGGAGCTCCAGCGGCTGCTTGCATTGCCCGGGAATACTGATCTGGCGCCCCATCTGGCCAAAGAAATGGCGACATATGTCACGGCGCGCTCAAGCCTAGGTGCTTACTTATCCGGTGAAGCGCCAACGCCGCAACTGGCCCATCTCGCTTCGGCCGAGCAGACCGCCGATGCAAATCTGGACGCCGCCCTGGGGGCCCTGCAGGCCAATGTGACCAGTCACCTGGTTCAAACGGCAACCCAGGCCAGGGCCGCAGCCAACACAGCTCGGGTGGATCTTCTGTGGTACATGATCATCGGCGTCACCTTCGCCGTCTCGGTCACTCTGGTTCTAGCCCGAAAGGCCATGACGGTCGAACGCGAATCAGATCGTCGGGAGGCTGTGCAAGCAAGTCTGACGAAGCGGAACGAATTCGAGGCACGGCTCCAACGGGCCCTGGAGATGTCGAACACCGAAATGCCGTTATTCGATCTTGTAGCGGAAGCTTTAGACGAAGCGGCTCCCCAGATGCATTCCGAACTGCTCCTCGCCGATTCCAGCCGGGCTCATTTTCGTCAAGTCCTGGTTGCGCAGGCCGATCCAGGATCACCTGGCTGCGGTGTGATGTCACCCGACGACTGCCCTGCCGTCTCACGTGGACAGACGATGGTATTTCCGTCGAGCAACGCTATCGACGCATGTCCCAAGCTTCGTGGACGTGGGTGCTCGGCACTGTGCGTTTCCGTCAGCATCAGCGGCAGTTCCGTCGGTGTGTTCCATGTGACCTCTGCCGATGGTTCACCCCCGTCGGACGAAGTTCGCTCCGACGTCGAAGTTGTGGGCAGAAGGGCATCAGAGCGTCTGGCGATGCTCCGGGCTTTCGAGCTGTCACAGACGCAGGCCAACAGCGACTCTCTCACCGGACTCATGACCCGACGGAGTCTGGAGAATGGTGTCCGGGCGCTTCAGGAAGATGGCGTCCAATTCACCGTGGCGTACGGAGACTTGGATCACTTCAAGCAGCTCAACGATGTCTTCGGCCACGATGCCGGAGACCGAGCACTTCGGACGTTTTCCCAGGTTCTGCGAGACTCACTCCGACCCGCCGATCTCCCTTGCCGTTACGGCGGAGAGGAGTTCGTCATTGTCCTCCCGTCGTGCCCAGCATTCGAAGCCGTCGAAGTGCTCGAACGAGTACGGAAGAGCATCGTCAACCGTCTCGCATCGGCCCAACTGCCGACGTTTACAGTGAGCTTTGGGGTCGCATCGTCAGGGCAGGCCGCTGAGTTCCAGGAGCTGGTGGTTTTAGCTGACGATGCCCTCCTTCGTGCAAAGGCCGGCGGTCGAGATCAAATTGTTATCGCCGCCGATACGGACCACATCTCTCCTGATGACGTTGACCAAAAGTGGTCACTAACCACAACCGACCAGACGGGAATGCAGGATGATCCCTGGCGCGCCGTTGGTGCATGATGCTCCCTTTTGTCGCTTCAGGCGCTCGCTGACCTCCCTCTCCCGCGGGCTACGGGGCCGTGACCCGCCAAGTCGCGGAGACTTCTGCGGGGCTGGGTTTGCCCAGGTGCGCAAACGGCTGCCTTCGGAGCACATCGGTGTCGATTCCGGACTGTGGGACCAATTTCGAAGTCCTCGTCCCTCGACCGTGGGCACCGGACTTTCAGGATTATGGGAAAGAGCGGCGAGTATCGAGTTGATACACCACGCGTGACAGATGTGACGGATGGTCGCTGCGCGATCGCCCCCAGTATCCTCAAGTGAGCCGGGCCGTCGCAGGGCTCCGCCTCCTTGCTCCGGTCCGGCACGAAAGCCCCCAGAGTCACCGGACCTGGCTTCGAGGGTCAGCCTACGTGGCAGGTCCGGTGACAACAGGGTGTGAGAGGCATCGTCGAGCCCGGAGCCCTCTCGCTGCCAGGCCCGACCCTGATCCATCGGCTTGTGTTCCTGGCCGCTTGAGCGCCTTAGGTCTTTGTACCCTGCCATTGGTCCGGTCGGGCTGTTATACCTGGAGTGTCGGGTCAGCAGCAGTAGTGGGGGGATTCCGCTCAACTGGCCCGACCGGGGGGCGGGGGAGCATGGCGAGAGCGACGTCACCCCGCGTGTTATCGGCCTTTCGATGATGCCGAGAGAGGTGTCAATTCGACCCAAGCTGGTCCAAACTGTTCATCGGCGACGGAACCCTGCGGCTGGGCCGGGCGTAAGGGCCGGGAGCAGGATGGCGGAACCCGGCTCTACAGGCCCAGCCAGCCGTGAGGGGGCGCCCGAAGAAGGGTAGGTCTCAGGGGCGCCAATCCCAGGGCAGGGGATGGGTGAGGAACACTGACACAATGGGAGTGACCAGGCGGGCCTACCGCTCAGTTATGCCTCGGGCAGAAGTCCAGCTCGAGCTCGCCCTCGCCGCCAGCCAACCCTGTATCGCAAGCCGGATGCGGATGTATTCCGGCGTGAGGTCGACGGCTGACTCCAACCATGACGCGGTACCGCAGCCATAGGCATCGCATGTAACCCCGTGCCCCTCCACAATCACTCCTCCAGCCTGTTCTCTTTGGATCAGGATAGATAGTGCACTAGAGGGTCACTCCTCGGAATCGATGTCATCGAGCGACGCTCGCTTGCTTCGGGCAACGACAAGTACACGAAGATCATCGGTTGCAACCGTGGACTATCGGTGGCTGGGCTGGTGTCCGGCCGGAAGGCCATGGTCGGACCGGAGGATTTTCGGGTTACCGGCAGCGGCGAGAGTTGCCTCATCATGAGTCGGCCGTTTCTCACTGGAGATGCGCTACGACAGCGCTGTTTGTTGGATGCGCCCGGTATCCATTGATCCCTAATACCAGCATCCTCTGCGGCCGGCGCCAGCGAGCCGGAGGGTCAGCCGCCGACAAAATAGGGCATGCCCTCCTTGCGACGTGCCGATACCTGAGTGGCGCCCCCATCCAGCGACGGCATCGGTGCTGCCGTCAGAGGAGCTCTTCCATGTCAGCAAAAGCGAGGGGCGGTGCCGGATCGATGGATCTCACGAAGACTTTGAGTGTCCTTGCCCAGGTCAGCCAGGGCGATTTCTCCGCCCGAATGCCCGTCGAATGGACCGGAATGCCGGGCAAGGTGGCCGACGCTCTGAACGACGTCATCGTGGCTAACCAGGTGCTGGAGTCCGAACTGGCCCGGATCAGTCGGGTGGTCGGGCACCAGGGTGAGCTATCGCAGCGCATGGCCCTCGGAGGCTGGGCAAAAAACTGGACGAGCGCCGCCGAATCGATCAACAACCTGATTGACTCCCTCGTCCGTCCGACGAGCGAGATGCAGCGGGTCATCGGCGCAGTCGCCGATGGGGACCTGAGCAAGAAAATCTACGCCGACGTGCACGGCGAGATGCTCGAACTGAAGAACACCATCAACGACATGGTCGACCAGCTCAACCGGTTCGTGTCGGAGGTCACCCGTGTCTCGAGGGATGTCGGCACCGAGGGAAAGTTGGGACAGGCGGCTGCGGTCACCATCGAGGTTGGAGGGGTCTGGAAGGAGCTGACCGACAACGTCAACCTCATGGCGGGCAACCTGACCGGCCAGGTAAGGAACATCGCCGAGGTGACTACGGCAGTAGCCAAGGGCGATCTGAGCAAGAAAATCTCAATCGACGTCAAGGGCGAATTTTTGGAGCTGAAGAACACCGTCAACGGGATGGTTGATCAGCTAAACGCTTTTGCCAGCGAAGTTACGAGGGTGGCCCGCGAGGTGGGGGTGGAAGGACGGCTGGGTGGGCAGGCCCAGACGACCGAGGTCGGCGGCGTGTGGAAGGACCTGACCGACAACGTCAATCAGCTCGCCGCCAATCTCACCAACCAGGTGCGCGCCATCGCCGATGTCGCCACCGCCGTCACCGATGGCGATCTCACTCGACAGGTCAAAGTGGATGCCAGCGGAGAGGTGGCGGTCCTGAAGGACAAGCTCAACGAGATGATTCGCAATCTCCGCGAGACCACCAGGCAGAACATAGAGCAGGACTGGCTGAAGACGAACCGAGAGCGGTTCACTCGCATGCTCCAGGGCCAACGGGACCTGGCCACCGTCTCCAGCATGATCCTTTCCGAGCTCGCCCCGCTGGTCCAGGCACAGCACGGCGTCTTCTACGTGATGACGAGCCCTTCGGACGAATCGGGAGCCGTGCTTGAGTTCCAGGCCGGATACGGGATCGAGGAGCGCAAGCATCTCGCATCCTCGATCCATCTGGGCGAGGGGCTGGTGGGGCAGTGCGCGCTGGAGAAGAAGCGGATCCTCCTCACCGAGGTTCCGAGCGACTACGTAAGCATCAACTCGGGGCTGGGGGCATCCACCCCCCTGAACATCATTGTGCTCCCGATCCTGTTCGAAGGCTCCGTCCGTGCCGTGGTCGAGTTGGCCTCGTTCTCACCCTTCAGCTTGATTCATCAGACGTTCCTCGACCAGCTCACCGAGAGCATCGGCCTGGTGCTGAACACCGTCGAGGCCAACGCCTTGACCGATGACCTGCTCCAACAGGCACAGTCCCAGGCCGAGGCGCTGCGCTCCCAGCAGAACGAGCTTCGCAACTCGAACGAGGACCTCGAACGCCAGACCAAGCGGTTGGCCGAGCAGAACATCGAGGCCGAGGAGAAGAAGAGGGAGGTCGAACAGGCGAAACTCCTCGTCGAGGAAAAAGTGGGCCAGCTGGCAGTCTCGTCGAAGTACAAGTCGGAGTTCATCGCCAATATCTCACACGAGCTCCGGACGCCCCTCAACAGTCTCCTGATCCTTGCCGAGCAACTGGAGGACAATCCGAGCCACAACATGACCGATGATCAGGTCGAGTTCGCCAGCATCATCCGTGCGTCAGGTCAGGACCTCCTGCGGCTGCTCAACACCATCCTTGACCTGGCCAAGATCGAGTCAGGCACCGCGACCGTCGAGACGCTCGACCTGGACGTGGGGAGCCTGCAGACGGATATCCTGCGCGAGTTCGAACACGTGGCCCACGGGAAGGGGCTCACCTATTCCGTTATCCGGTCGTCGGACTGTCCGCACGACATCCTCACCGATCCGCAGCGGTTGAGCCAAATCCTTAAGAACCTCCTGGCCAACGCGTTCAAATTCACCGAACAGGGTGGGGTCTTCGTCGAGATCGGCACGGCGTGCGGGGGATGGAACCCGGAGATCGACACGCTGGAGCGAGCACCGTCGGTCATGTCCATCTCCGTGCGCGATACCGGCATCGGGCTCACCGGGGACCAGCAGCAACGCATCTTCGAGGCCTTCGCCCAGGCCGACGGATCGACCGCCCGGCTGTATGGCGGTACGGGGCTGGGACTGTCCATCAGCCGTGCCCTCGTGGCTCTGCTTGGAGGAGAAATTACCCTGGTGAGCGAGCCTGGTGTCGGCAGCACCTTCACCGTCTACCTTCCCCTGCAATCCATCTTCGACCCGGTACCGGCGCCCCATGGGCCGCCGGTATTCCCGGCCATCGCGTCCCCCGATCCGGTCGCACCGTTCGAGGAGCCGCTCGTGAGCGCCCTCGACGAGTTCCCGTTCGCCGGGGCGACCGTCCTGATCGTCGATGACGATTTCCGAAATATCTTCGCCCTGTCCGCACTGCTCGAACGGGGCCAGGCCAAGATCACCATTGCAGAGAGCGGCACCGAGGCCCTCGAGATCCTCGACCAGGTGCCGGATATCGACATCGTCCTGATGGACATCATGATGCCTGGCATGGACGGCTACGCCACGATGCGGGCGATCCGGGAGATCGACCAATTCGCATCCCTTCCCATCGTGGCGGTCACGGGGAAGGCGGTTGCTGGGGAGCGCCAACGGTGTGTGGACGCCGGCGCGAACGGGTACGTGCCTAAGCCTGTGAATTCCTCCGAACTCATCGCCGTCATTAGCCCGTGGCTACATCATCCGGCTGGGAGCGCTCGATGACCCTGTCTTTGGCCACACCACGACAAGAGGCGCTCGCGGTGAAAGCATTGGCGGACGCGCTACCGATCAGCATCCTGGTGGTCGACGATGATCCGACTAAGCGTTCCGCCCTCCGAGCGGCGCTTTCCCCACTCGGATTCACCATCGTCGAGGCGGACTCTGGCATCGCGGCACTGCGTTGCATCATGGCGCAGAACTTCGCCATCATCCTGCTCGATGTATTTATGCCCACCATGGACGGGTTCAAGACCGCCAGTTTGATTCGTCAACGCAAGGAGTCGGAGGCGACCCCGATCATCTTCATTACGGCCGCTGCCAGCGAGGAGATCCCCCACACCGACCGATTCTCTGAAGGCGCTGTCGACTTCATTTTCGCTCCCATCAATCCTTGCGAGCTCCGTGCCAAGGTGTCGGCGTTCGCCGGCATCTTCGCGAAATCGGAGCTCCTGGCGAGACAGATGCGGGATACCCAAACGTCCGTCGACCATCTGGGCCTAGTCACCGACGTCGCGCCTATCGGTATCTTTCAGACCGATACCGATGGTTGCTACGTCTACACAAACCTCCGCTGGTCCGAGATCACTGGCATCGCCCGGGAAGACGCGATCGGCCGGACCCTGGACTCGGTAGTGGAACCAGAGTGC
>JBEKOI010000022.1:0-42973 GCA_049521915.1 Acidimicrobiales bacterium
CGGTTTCGTGGCCTACCTCTGGATCGTGGACTACCTCGAACGGCGCACGGTGCCGTGGTGGCCGGCGGCCGGCGTGGCATCGGTGGTGCTCGCCGTGCTGGTGGCCAGCCCCGGTGCGTATCAGATCGTCGGCTTCGACTTCCACATGGAGCCCATCTCCACCCTGTTCGTGCTGTTGGCCGGGCGTGACCTGTGGTCGGGCCGGCACCGGCGGGCGTGGGTGTGGGTGGCGATGGCGATGACCTGTGGCACCTTCGCGGCCATCACCCTGTTCGGGCTGGGCATCTCGGCCCTTCTGGCCGGCCGGCAGACCCGACGCCAGGGGGCCCTGGTGATGGCGGCTGCCATCGCCTGGTTGGCGGTGGTCTCGGTGCTCGGCGCCAGCGCCGGATCGGGCATCACCACCTACGCCCACCTGGTCGGGCGCCAGAGCCTGGCCGGCCCCACCGGCATCGTCGTCCTGCTCTCCGGTCTGCTCGTCCATCCCACCCGGGTCATCGACCAGCTCCACGGCCGCCTCTCCGACATGTACGTCATCATCAAACAGACCGGTGTGGTCGGACTGGCTTCCGCCTGGGGATTCGGGGTCCCGGTGGTGGTGATGGTCGTCAACGCCCTGAGCGCCAACGCCTCGCTGAGCAATCAGGCGTTCCAGAACGCCGCCGTCTACCCGTTCGTCCTAGTCGGAACGGTCATGGTGCTGGTGTGGACGGTCCAGCGGTTCCGCTACGGCTGGATCCCGGCTATGGCCGTGGCGCTGGCCGTCACGGTGCAGGCCCTTTCGTACGGCGTGGGAGAGGCGCCCGCCTCCGTCCGCTTCGCCGTTTCCCAGGTCGGCTCGGCCCAGGCCAGCCAGATCAACCGGACCCTGGCCCTCACGCCGCCCGATGCCGAGGTCATCAGCACCATCGCCATCATGGGCCGGTTCTGCTCCCGCCCGTCCTGCTACTGGTTCTACCCCGAGGGGTCCTTCCCGGTGCAGAGCCGGGAGGTGGTGTTCGTGTTCGATCCGGCGGCCGAGGTCAGGTTCTCCGGGGCTGACGCCGTCGCGGACGTGAGGGCCATCGCCTTCGTCCGTGGTCACCTCCACGCCCGCACGCTGGTCGATGCCGACGGCGTCACCGCCCTGGTGTGGCGTCCGCCGGCGGGAACCACCGAGGTCGATGTGGCCGCCCGCCCCTGACGGGTCCGGGTCGGAGCACCATCACATCTGGAGCTGCATGTACCAGGGGTAGCTCACCGGGGGTCGTGAAACCCTGCTCAGACCTTTGCCCGCCTCGCGGGGCAGGTCCAGCTCGAAGCCGGCCAGATTCTGGGCCAGCTGATCGAGCGTCCGGGGACCGATGATGATCGAGGTGATGCCCGGGCGATTGAGGAGCCAGGCCAGACTGACCGCGGTGGGTGTCGAACCGAGCTCGTCGGCCACCTTGCCCACTTCAGTCACGATCTCGAAGTTCCGGTCGGTGAGGGTGAGCATCCTCATGCCTTCGGCTTCCATGCCCGAACCCCGGCTCAACCGACCGTCGGCCGGGAGGTCGTCCCGGGCGGTGTACTTGCCCGTGAGCATCCCCCCGCCGAGCGGGCTCCACACGATCACGCCCATGCCGTGGCGGGTGGCCGTGGGCAGGATGTCGAGCTCGATATCGCGCCAGATCAATGAGTATTGCGGCTGCAGGCTGACCAGGGGAGCCCCGCCCTGGCGGTGGGCGGCCCACTGGGCTTCGACCAGCTGGCTGCCGTAGAAGTTCGAGCACCCGAGGTAACGGACCTTGCCTGACCGGACGAAGCCGTCGAGGGTGGCCATGCTCTCTTCGATCGGTGTGTCGTGGTCCCAGTTGTGCAGCTGGTAGAGATCGATGTAGTCCGTGCCCAGCCGGCGCAGACTGGCTTCGAGGGCACGGGTCAGATGGGCACGGGACGAACCCCGGTCGTTGGGCCCGTCCCCCATGACGTTGTAGCCCTTGGTGGCCAGCACGACCTGGTCACGTTTGCCGGCCATGGCCCGGCCGACGATCTCCTCGGAGACACCGGCGTTGTACACGTCGGCGGTGTCGATGAAGTTGTGGCCGGCGTCGATGAAGGAGTCGACGATCCGCTTCGATTCGGGCTCGTCCGTCCCCCACTCGGTGTTGCCGAAGGTCATGGTGCCGAGACAGGCGCGCGACACCTTCAAACCCGATCTTCCCAGCGGTACGAATCCCATGGCGGGCACGTTAGCGGCGGCCCGGTCGGGCTGCAGATCCCAGGTCGCATGCCAACGCGCGCTCATGACCGGTGACCGGGCTCGCGCTCAGGCGTCCCGCTTCACCATCCGCCAGGCCCCGAGCGCCGTCCACCCGACCAGCCAGGCGATGATGACGCAGACGGCCACCGCCGTCGACTCCGGTACCAGTTGGGAGGTGCCCTGGTCACCTCCGGGCCCACCACCCCCGCCGAAGACGAATGCGAGGCCTGACGGTTCGAGATGGGCCACGGCCAACCCGACGACCGAGCGCTGGAGATTGATGAGGTGGGGGATGTTGGCCCGCGACAGGATCGGGGTGAGGATGATCTCGAGCACGATCATCAGGACCACGGCCACAGTCCGCTGCCCGAGCAGGGAGCCGAGCCCGAGTCCGACGATGAAGCCGACGGCGACCTCGAGCTCGATCCAGAGGCCGGTACGGATCATGAGCCCGACCGACGGGGACAGGAAGACCTTCGAGTAGGCCCGGTAGTTCTGGTCGGCCATCAGCACCGCCACGGTCCGGATCATCGCCGCCGTCGGCGGGGTGGACACAGTGGGTCCACCCGGGCCCTTTTGGATCACGGTTGGACCCCCGGGTCCTCCGCCGGGGCCATTGCACGGGACGCCGTTGGGGCCGAGGACGTCGTTGACCACCGTGGGCGTTGACGGGCCCCCGTGGAAGTTGAAGTTGCAGATCACCTCGTCCTGGTGGTCGGTGGCCCAGTGGACAAAGGCGGCTTGGGACAGTCCTGGGGGGATGTTGACCCCGTTGTAGTTGGCCTGGGTGGGCGCGGCGAACACGCACACCGCGCACACGATGGTGAACCCGATGGCCACCAGCGGTACCACGATGGCCAGTCCGGCCGGTATCCGGGCCAGGTAGAGGGCCAATCGCGACCGGCCCGTGACCACCAGATGGCGGAACATCCCCTCGGTGAGGTCGACCGATCCGGCCGTGCAGCCCAAGGTGGCGGCCACGATGAAGCCGAAGACATAGAGCACACCGGCCACCAGGGCGTTGAAGATGTCCGACCCGCCGGCCGGACCGTAGGACTTCGGGTCGAAGGCGTGGGCCAGGAGGCGGATGACCAGGAAGAGTGTGGGGATGCCGATGGTCACGAGGACGAGGGCCACCATGAGGCCCCGGCGCCTGCGCAACTCCATCATCCGGGTGGCGATCATCCCGCCGGTCGGGATCCACGATCCTCGGCGGTCGGGCGAGTGGTCGAGGCGGATGGGGGCCGGCACCGGGGCCGGCGCATCGGTGGTGGTGGTCATTCGGACGCCCCCAATCGGCTGGTGACCTGCAGGAACCACGACTCGAGCGAGGTCTGCACCTCCTGGAGCCGGTAGACCGACACGCCGCCTTCCACCAGGATGCGGTTGATCTCGGCGGTGACGTCGCGCCCCGTTCCCGACGGCAGGGTGATCCCGAGGCCCAGGGGACCGACCTCGACCCGCCCGCCGATGGAGGTGGCGGTGAGCAGCCCGCCGGCCCGGTCCGGCTCCGAACATTCGATCTCCACCACGAAGGACGAGCCGGCCAGCAGGTCGGTGATGGCCCCCTGGCGGATGACCTTGCCCCGGTCCACGATGGCCACCGCGTCACAGGTCCGCTCGACCTCGTCCAGCAGGTGGGAGGAGAGCACGACGGTGCGGCCCTCGGCCACCAGGGCGAGGATCATGTCCCGCATGTCCTGCATCCCGGCCGGGTCGAGCCCGTTCATGGGTTCGTCGAGGATCAGGAGCTGCGGGTCGCCGATCAGACAGGCCGCCACCCCGAGGCGCTGGCGCATGCCCATCGAGTACTTGGACACCTTGTCGTCGGCCCGGTGCTGGATCCCGACCCGCTCGAGGGAGGGACCGATGCGCTGTCTGGCTTCGGGCTCTCGGGCCGCGGCCAGGATCTGGAGGTTCTGCCTCCCGGTCAGGTGCCCGTGGAACCGGGGCTCGTCGACAATGGCCCCGACCCGGGCCAGGGCCGCGGCACGGTGCCTGGGCACGGGGTGGCCGAGCAGCCGCATGGTGCCGGCGTCGGCATGGGTGAGCCCGAGCAGCACCCGGATGAGGGTCGTCTTGCCGGCGCCGTTCGGTCCCAGGTAGCCGAAGGCACAGCCCCGGGGCACGAGGAGCTCGACGTCGTTGACGGCGATGTTGTCGCCGAAGCGCTTGGTCAGCCCGTGGGTCTCGACGGCCCATTGGGTGTCCGGATCAGGGCGGCCTTCGGTGTCTGTGGACATGGTGAGGCTCATCGGGCACCTCCGGTTGTCAGCATGGTGCCAGGGTAAGGCAGCCCGATCACCGATGGAATGCGGCTAGCGGGTGAGTCGAGGTGGGGTAATCCCCCGGACGGTGCGGAACGCTTCCGGAACGGGTCGGTCAAGTGTCGAGGTAGCGGAGTACGGCCAGGACCCGTCGGTGGTCCGCCTGCGAGGCGGGCAGATCCAACTTGGAGAAGATGTTGGTCACGTGCTTCTCGACCGCACCCTCGGACACACAGAGGGAGTCGGCGATGGCCGTATTCGTCCGCCCCTCGGCCATGAGGGAGAGCACGTCCCGCTCGCGGGCGGTCAGCACGAAGATCGAGTCCCGGCGTCGGGAGGCGCCCATCAGCTGGGTCACGACTTCGGGATCCAGGGCCGTGCCCCCCGAGGCCACCCGCTCCAGGGCCTCGACGAACTGGCTCACGTCGGCCACCCGGTCCTTCAGGAGGTACCCGATGCCCGTGGCGTCGTCGCCCAGGAGCTGCTCGGCATAGCGGGTCTCGATGTACTGCGAGAACATGAGAATGGCCAATCCCTGGTATCGGCCACGGAGCTCGATGGCCACCCGGAGCCCCTCGTCGGTGAACGACGGTGGCATCCGGATGTCGACGACACAGACGTCCGGTCGTTCGCGTTCGACGGCGGTGCGGAGAGCGGTGCCGTCGGCCACCGCCGCGGTGACCTCGAACCCGCGGTCGACCAGCAGCTGGACGAGCCCGTCGCGGAGGATGACCGAATCCTCGGCGATGGCGACCCGGAGCGGCACCGCGGTCAGGCCCGGAGCGGGAGATCGACGGTCACGACCGTGGGCCCGCGCGGAGGGCTGGTGACCTCGAGGGTTCCGTCGACACTCTTCACCCGGTCGGCCAGCCCGCTCAATCCACTGGAGGTGGAGCCGGTGCTGACCGCCTGGGCCCCGCCGACCCCGTCGTCCCGTACCACCAGACGCAGCCACCGACCCTGCTGGGCACAGGACACGTGTGCCCGCGAGGCGAAGGAGTGCTGGGCGACGTTGGCCATGAGCTCGGCCACGCAGAAGTAGGCGATGGCTTCGATGGCCGGGCTGGGCCGCTCGTCGATGGTGACCGAGAGCTCGGTCGGGATCGTGCTGCGGGCCGCCAACGTGGCCAGGGCACCCTCCAGCCCCACGTCGAGCGCGGGCGGATGGATGCCCCGGGCCAGGTCGCGCAATTCGACGATGGCCTCCTTGGCCCCCTTGTGGGCGTCGTTGACCAGGTCCCTGACCTGTTCGATGTCGAGATGGTCCGGGTCGGAGAGCTTCTCCTTGGCCATCCCGAGGCGCATGGCCAGGGCCACCAACTGGGCCTGGGTGCCGTCATGGAGATCGCGCTCGATCCTCCGCAGGGTGGCAGCGGAGGCGTCGACGGTCTGGGCCCTGGCCTGCTCGAGGGTGCGGACCCGGACGGTCATGGCGTCGGGGGCGAGAAGTGCCCGCATGAGCAGGCGGTCGAGGTAGTCGAAGAACCGCACCGGCCAGGGGGCGAGGAAGAAGAAGATGGCTCCGGTGATCACGGTGGCCAGGACCACGAACGGACCGCTGCTCTGATCGGAGAGATAGTTGGGTTGGAAGAAGATCCGGATGGCACCCCATTCGGCCACCCCTCCATGGTGGGCGACCGCCCACAGGGGATAGGTCAGGCACCGGAACGCATCCCACCACAGACTGAACGCGGTCACGAAGGCCACGATGGCCAGCGGCACCTTGATGGCCAGGTAGGCCATGGCCTTCCACCCGGTCCTGTCCCGCAGGGCGGACTGCAGCCACCCGAGGTAGCCCGGTCGGGGCTCGAACGGCTCCGGCTCGTCGATGGATTCGTCGAGCAGCGCACCGGCCAGCCTTCGCTGCATCCCCCCGATACCCCGGGCCCCCCGCACGGACACGCCGATGAGGGCGATCCCGATGAAGGTGATGGCCAGCACGACGCCCGCGGCCATGGTGATGCCCACGAAGGCGATCCCGATGAAGGCGATGGGCATGCCCGCCATGAGGAAGAGCAGCTCGGCCCAGGTCCGTCGGGTGAACGGCGTCTCGACCACCGTCCGGGCCATCTCCTCCAGCCGGGAGTTGGGCTCCGAGCCCCAGGTGATCACCACGTCGGCATGAGGCCCGGGCCCGGGTCGTCGGGCGCAGGGCGGAACCCGGGCATGCCGCACCGCTCGGGGTCCCGCA
Source organism: Acidimicrobiales bacterium (assembly GCA_049521915.1). Taxonomy (GTDB): domain Bacteria; phylum Actinomycetota; class Acidimicrobiia; order Acidimicrobiales; family RAAP-2; genus Bog-756. Next base: position 6,683 of record JBEKOI010000022.1, read on the forward strand.
CCTCTCCTGTCCTCACAGGTCAAACATAGAGAAGATCGGCGGTCACGGGAATGTGGCCAGCCGGATTCGTCCGGTGGGGGTAGCCCCCCTCGCCGGCACATCGGTCCTCACCCGGGGCCGGGCCGTCGGAGAGGGAGCCCCGACCCCGGAGCCCCACCCTTTAATGTGTGCGTCCAAAAGCACGAGGGAGGCAACGGTGCGCTACACCTACAGCGGTCTGGCGGTGAGTCTTCGTGACCGGAAGTTCGACAAGCGGGTGCAGAGCCACCTGAATGCCTACGCCGAGGCCGGATGGCGGTTGGTGTCCACCGGTCAGCGGGACGAGGAGGACACCGTCGAGTTCTCCTTTTTCTGGGAAGCGGACAACGCCGGCCGGGCCGGCTGACACCGAACCCCCACCGACTCAATCGGGGAGGTCGAGGAACCGTCTGGCCAGGTGCAGGAGTTGGGATCGCAGTGCTTCGTCATCCAGATCGGCCACGAGGGGGTGCATCACGGCACCACCGATGGCCGCCGTGAGCATGGCCGCGGGGACCCGCCCGTCGGGCCCGGCGTCGTCGCCCATGAGCAGCCGGTAGAGGCGGTCCATCACCTGTCGGAACGGCTCGTGGTGGGCGAAGAAGCGGATGATGACCGGATCGCCGAGGAGGGTGCTCTCCATGCGACGGCGCTCGACGGCCAGGTCGACGATGCGGGTGATCAGCACCTCGCGGGCCCGGGTGCGGGTGGGCTCGGCCTCTGCCGCTCCGATCGCCGCCTCCACATTGGACAGCTCGACCTCGGCCGCGGCCAGGACGATCTCCTCTTTGGTCTTGAACTGGTGGTAGACGGCGGCCTTGGTCACCCCGATGGCGTCGGCGATCATCTGCAGGGAGGTCCCGCCCACACCGTGCTCGGCGAACAGGTCGAGGGCGGCGTTGATGATCCGGGCCTTGGCCGCGCTGCGGGGCACGGGCTCCGATGCCACGGTGTCGATGGGCCCGGCGGAAGCCATGGCACCAGGCTAGCCACCGTTGTCACTGCCTAGCCGATCGGCTATCCTGCACGGGAGCTGGCCGGCGGTGCTCGGCGAACCTGTCAGAGGCGGTGCTCCGACGCCTGAGCCGTCCAGCTGGCGACCACACAGAGGAGGGACCACCGTGTCAGAACCGACGGCCGACCCACAGCTCGACGAGTTCCTGGAGATCCGCAAGCCCGGGGCCCACCTGGATGAAGGGGTCGTGGCCGACGACTTCGTCCTCATGCTGGGCGTCGACCTGACCGACTTCCCCAAGTTCCCGCGGGTCGACGACGGCGTCACCTACCCGAAGGGCGACCTCGACATCCGCCAGCAGCTCGATGTCGACTCGGGTGCCGAGCTGCCCGACTACAGCGGTCCCTACCGGGCCGACCTGCGCTTCACCGACTTCTCCAAGGAGGCGCTGGCCACCAGGTTCCTGCCCTGGAGCGAACGGTACCTGCAGCTCGTCCTCGACGGCTGGGCCACCGAGGTGGCCAGGCGGTACGGCGCCGAGACGATGGCCGAGGTCGAGTGGACGGCGTGGAACGACCAGATAAGCCCCGAGCTGGAGCGCATGAAGAGCGAGTTCCTGCCCGTGGGCACGGTCTACGACGATCCCAACCGGCAGGTCGGCGAGGAGGAGAGGGTCGGCACCCGGGTCGTCTACACCGGACTGTTCACGCCGGGTCCGGAGACGGTCGACCTCGACAAGGAGCAGCTCGTCACCTGGTTCCTCGGCAGTCACGAGTACCTGCTGCAGTGCATCGAGGCGTGGGCCACACAGATCACCGTGCGCTACGGGCTCGACACCATGTTCGACATCCAGTGGACACTGTGGGGCGATTCGGTCCTGCCCGGGGCGAAAGCGCTCAAGGCCGAGTACCTCGGCATCACGGGCAACACCGTCGCCGACTGGATGAAGGATCTGCAGATCGACGCCACCGCCCTGCCCGGCAAGGCGTTCGACCTCTCCTTCGAGATGCCCGAGCCCGAGGTCGGCATCATGACCTTCAACCGCTGCGTCGCCGCCGACCAGTGGGAGACCATGGGGCGGCCGGACATCCTGGAGAAGAATTGCCACTCCACCTGTCCGAAGTCGATGATCAAGACGACCGAGATGTACAACCCGAACATGAAGGTCGACATCCTGGCCATCCCTCCCCGCAAGGACCCCGGTGACGTGTGCTGCAAGTGGCGGTTCAGCATGCGGACCGAGGACGACCCCGACTACGTCCGCGTCGAACTGGGCCGGAAGCGGGATGACGGGGACGCGCCTGCCCCCGGTTGACCTCTGATCCGCAGCCCTCCTGGCTCCGGCCTTCGACGGGCCCCGTCGTTCCGGCGGACGCCCGGGACAGCGGACCGCCGGGGATGGATAATGGGGCCGGTGTGATGGCCGCAGGGTGACGGGCACGTGTCCGCTCGGGAGGCGACCGCGTCAACCGGGGAGGGAGGGACATCATGTCGCTGCGGCGGACGAGGATCCTGGCCGCCGGGCTTTCGTGCATCGTGTTCGTGGGCTCGGCCGCGTGCAGTGGTGGCGGGGGGACGGCGAGCTCGACCACCGGCACGGGCCCGGGAGCCTCGAAGACGTTCACGGTCGGGGTGCTGACCGACCTGTCCGGCCCCGCCGCCTCCGAATTCTCCTCCTCGGTCAACGGGATCAAGGCGGGGGTCGGGGTGGCAGCCACCGAGGGGTACAGGATCAGGTACATCCTGGGCGATTCGGCCACGAGCCCGACTGCGATCCTGGCCGCGGCACGGAAGATGGTGCAAGAGGACCACGTCTTCGCCGTCATCGCCCTCTCGGCCCTCACCTTTTCGGCCGCGCCCTACCTCACGTCCAACCACATCCCCGTGGTGGGTGCCGACTTCGACGCGTCCGAGTGGTTGTCACCCACCAGCACCAACATGTTCTCGGTCATCGGCAACCTGGACTTCACCAAGGTGTACACCACGACGGGCCTCTTCCTGAAGAGCCAGGGGGTCACCAACGTCGGGACGTTGGGGTACTCGGCCTCACCGAGCTCGGCCGCCGCGGCCAGGTCGGCGGCCGCCTCGGCTGAGGCGCAGGGGATCAAGGCCGGCTACGTGAACGACAGCTTCCCGTTCGGCAGCACCAACGTGGCACCGGTGGCCCTGGCCATGAAGAGCGCCGGGGTGGACGCCGTCGTGGTGGACACCGAGCCCAGCACGGTGTTCGCCCTGGCCACGGGGCTCCAGCAGCAGAACGTCCACCTCAAGGCGACGGTCCTTCCCACCGGTGGCGGCGGCGACCTGCTCAACTCGGGAGCGGCCGCCATCCAGGCCGCTCAGGGTGACGACTTCGAGTCGGCGTTCGAGCCACCGGAGATGCACACGGCGGCCACGGAGGCCCTGCAGGATGCCCTGGCCACCTACGCCAACATCCACACCGACGCCACCTTCGCCGAGTACTGCGGCTACCTCTCGATCCTCGGTCTCGTCCAGGGACTCGAGGGCGCCGGGGCCCACCCGACGCCGGGCTCCCTCATCACGTCGCTCTCCCACATCACCGACTACCAGGCGTCCGGGCTGTGGGGCGGCCACTTCTCGGTCGACTGGAGCAAGCGGCCGCCCGGCCCGACGGAGTGCAGCTGGATGACCAGGCTCTCCCGGTCGACATTCCACCTGATCGCTGGAGCCGATCCGGTGTGCGGCGACGTCATCCCGGGCAAGAGCGTCTGATCCCGAGCTCCTCCGGCCCGCGCAGCCCGTTGACCTGCATATTCGGCCCGTGTCCCGACCTGAGCCGGGGGATATGCTGTGCGAGTGCCAAACAAACCGCGGTATCGGATCGTCCAGTGGACGACGGGAAATGTGGGCAAGAGCTCGGTGCAGGCCATCGCGGCCAACCCCACGCTCGAGCTCGTCGGCTGCTACGCCTGGTCGCCGGAGAAGGCCGGTCGTGATGTCGGTGAGCTGTGTGGCATCGGCCCGCTGGGCATCGTGGCCACCAACGACATCGATGCCCTGCTCGATCTCAAACCTGACTGCGTGGTCTACAACCCGATGTGGCTCGACATCGGTGAACTGGAGCGCATCCTGTCGGCCGGGGTCAACGTCGTGGCCACGGCCGCCTTCATCACCGGGCACAACCTGGGCGGCGACCGCGACCGGATCGCCGACGCCTGCCGGCGCGGCGGCTCCACCATGTTCGGCACCGGCATCAGCCCCGGCTTCGCCGAATTGTTGGCCATCGTGTCGGCCACCATCTGCGACCGTGTCGACAAGATCACGGTCAACGAGGCCGCAGACACCACCTTCTACGACTCACCGGCCACCGAGATACCGGTGGGCTTCGGCAAGCCCATCGACCATCCCGACCTCCAGTCGATGACGGCCCAGGGCACGGCGGTCTTCGCCGAGGCCGTGCGGATGGTGGCCGACGCCCTCGGGGTCGAGCTCGACGACGTCCGGTGCGAGGCCGAGTACGCGCAGACCACCGCCGATCTCGATCTCGGGTCGTGGACCATCCCCGCCGGATGTGTCGCCGGGGTGGCGGCCAGTTGGAAGGGGTCGGCCCACGGCAAGGTCCTCGTGGAGCTCAACGTCCGGTGGCGGAAAGGTCAGACGCTCGATCCCGACTGGAAGATCGACCAGGACGGTTGGGTGATCCGGATCGACGGGCGACCGACGGTGACGGCGAACATCAGCTTTCTCCCGCCCCCCGACTTCGAGGCCGAGACCATCGCCGACTTCATGGTCCTCGGACACATCATGACGGCCGCCCCGCCCATCAACGCCATCCCGGCCGTGGTGGCCGCCGCGCCCGGCATCGCCACCTACAACGATCTGCCGCTGGTCGTGCCCCGCGGCGTCGTTCCCGTGCCGTAGGCCTCACTGCCGGCGTCGAGCCGCCGGCACCCGTTCAAGCGGCATTGATCCGCGTGGACAGTGCGGCAAAGCGGATGCGGGTGGCGTCGTCCAGCTGCGGCATCAGTTGCAGCTGGCCCCGGAACAGGGCCCGGGCCGGCAGGAAGCGGTCGAGTCTGCCGTGGGCGATCCTCCGGGCCGCGAACAGCGCATCGATGCGCTTCGTGATGCGGGAGAAGTCCGTGGGCAGGTCCTCGACGCCGATCGGCCCGTCGGTCAGCTGCTGCTCGTAGGCGCGGTTGACCAGCCGCAGATAGAACTCGGGATCGAAGAGGTCCTCGATGTCGGCGTCGGGTACGCCGGTGACCTCCGAGAGCACGACCAACGATCCGTTCCTCAGCTGGCCGTCCTCGATGAGACGCCTCACCGGTGCACTGTCCCTGGTCCGGGCGTCGACGATGACGGCCAATCTGGACGAGTCGGGTGCAGCCAGCGCCAGGAACGTGGCCAGGGTCCCGGCCCCGCCGACCGGGACCCGCACCCAGTCGCTGTCGACGGTCGGCATTCCCCGCTCGAACAGCTCGGCGCCCAGCAGGTCGAGGTAGATCAGATCGCCGGGGTTCTCGACCAGAAGGGTCTTCTCCCCGCTGAACAGCCCCTGACCGAGGGTGTAGCCCAGTGCCGCCCGGAGCGGGAACACCGTCTCTTCGTCGACGCAGAACACATCGGCGGAGATCTTGGTGCCCTGATCGGTCACGTCCATGACCGTGCGAGCGCGTTCGAGGTGCTCCGGGTCGATCATGAAGGGCGAGTGGGTCGTGTAGAGGACCTGGTGCTCGGGAGCCAGCCGATCCTCCATGAACCGCAGGAGGTCGCGTTGGGCGGTGGCGTGCAGGGCCAGGGCGGGCTCATCGAGCAGAAGGATGAGGTCGCTCTCCTTGGCCGCCTCCAGCTCGGAGAAGTAGGCCAGGAACGAGAAGAACCAGACGAAGCCTCTCGATCGTTCGGTTCTGCGACCAGTAGCGGAAGATCTCGTCGCTGATGCTGTTGGCCGCGTTCTCGAGCTCCCGGATCAGGCGTTCGTGATTGCTCTCGTCGTCGAAATCCTCCGGGTTCCCGCGGATGATCGAGAGCAGCGCGATCAGTGAGCGGGTCCCCCGGTCCATGTCGCCCCGGTCGCGGCTCTCGATGAGATCGGGGATGGAGACTTTGCCCGGCATGGTGCTGTAATCGTCGAAGTACACGAATTTGGGCAGCATGGCGCTCAGGTGCTCGTCGATGAGATGGAGGGACACCTGCTGGGAGGGCCACGCCGTGATGCGGTGGAGTAGTTCCATCGATCGGCTGGACGGCTTGGCCAGGGAGGAGAGGACCTCGATGAGCTGGCGGAGCGAGGTGGCGGCGCGGGCCTCGGTGGCAGCCTCGGAGGGAAGATCGAGGTCGGAGACGAGGTGGCGGACGGTGACCGCCTCGTCGACCTTGAGGTTCTCGAAGGTGAGGCCGGATGAGCGGTAGCCCCTCCACACCTGGAAGGTGCGACTGGTCAGGGCATCGACACCCAGGTCCGCCTCGATGACCTCGAGCTCACCGTCGGTCAGCTCGAATTCGGCCGTACACACCCGGAGCGGGTCGTCGGTCTCCTTGCGCTTACGGGTCAGACGGCTGGGGAAATCGAGAATCTCCTGGTACTCGGCCGGCTCGATGGGATTGAGCTTGAAGAGCGCCTGGAGGAAGGCGGTCTTCCCGGATTCGTTCTTGCCCACCAGTGACGTGATCTCAGGCTCTACCTCTATCCACCCCGAATCCTCGATACTGCGGTAGTTCTCGATCCTCACCCTGCGTAATCTCATCCGTCCTCCTGCCCCGAAGACACTTCGGCCCCGTCTTCATCGGCTCGATGGCGGTGTTCCTTGACCCCTCACCACCGGGAACATGGCGGGGCCAGGGGTGGCCACGGACTCGGACGGACCGTGCCCATGGGCCGCGATCCGACGGCACCCGGGCCTCCCCGGAGCGGCAGGCGCTCGTCAGCCGGCGGGCCCGTCGCCGGCCGGCCGGTCGATGACCACCTCGTCACCGACGCTCACCCGGCCCGATCCGGTCACCGCCGCATAGGCGCCGACGCACGACCATGTCCCGAGACCGGGAAGCTCGATCCGGTTGTGGCGGCTGACCGTCCGCAGGACTTCATTGTCCCGGGGCAGCCCGCCCTGGGGGAGTGTCGTCATGATGCAACGCATGGTGGGCAGGAGAACGGCCGTCTCCAGCGCGGCCCCGAACCGGGCGGTGGCGCCGGGCCACGTGTTCTCGGCGAAGGGCGGGTCGGGGGATCCGATGACGATGTTGGGCCGGAACCGCTCGACCTCGAACCGACTGCCGGATCGGACCTCACCGAGATACCGGAGGGTCCCGCGGGTGAGCACGTGGAGCGCTGCCAGGTCGAAGAAGGTCCCCGACGGGGAGGCCAGGGCCAGGGACAGTTCGGTGACCGTGCCCTCGGCCTCGGATGCGCCGGTGGAGATCTGGCGGAGATAGTCATCGGGGATCACGCCGTCCATCTCGGGCCACACGGCGAGGTAGCCGCTGCCGTCCGGCGCCGCCGTCGCCAGCCTCACCGGGCGGCCGAACAGGTCGGAGAGACGGCGGTCGACGTCCGGGTCCTCGCTCCCCGTCTCTTCCCCGTCGGGCAGCGTGATGGACACCGGCGGCAGGGGGGCGTCGGGGAGCGGAGGAGTGGGATAGCGGGCCTCGCACTGCAGGAGTTGACCCCACAGCCGGGGGTGCTTGGCGCTGCCGACCTTGCTCGTGGCCGAGTCGACGACAGCGTAGGCCCGGTCTCCGACCAGACCCGTCGCGGTCACCTCCGAGGAGTCCACGCGCTCGCCCCGCATGGACTTCACCGGATAGCGCCAGAGCTCCTCGACGGTGGCCAGCCCGGTGCCGCTCACGGGTCGCCGTCCTCGCCCTCTCCACGTATCGGGAGATCCCCGGGGACAGGGGCCTGGATCTCGTGCGCACGTCGTATGCGACCGACCAGGAGGACGATGCCGAGGCCGACGAGGCACCCGAGGATCATGATGGTCACCACCCGGAGCGCCGGTCGTGTCCGTCGGGCGACCGCCTCCACCTTCTCGACCGCTACCAGCCCGCGATCGATCCCGGACAGGAGCAGTTCCGCCGTGGCGATGCCCTCCCGGGTGTCCGAGAGCAACGAATCGAAGTCACTCATCTGTTGACCCCACAGTTCGGCCGTCCTGTCGGACGGAACAGTCATCCCGTCTCCGCCTCACGCTAGGCCAGCACCGGCCGGAGTGCTCAGACGGCCGGGGCGAGGCCCCGAGGGGCACCGTCGGCTCCCTCGCCATCGGAGCGGAGCAGGTTGTCGATCGGTGGTCCGTCGATGATCCGATCCAATGCTGACGCCGCGTGTGTGGACGCGGTGACGGAGCGTGACGCAACCGCCCGATCGCGCTGCCTGAGCCGAAAATAACGTGCTCTGTCTCTCCGGCTGTCGACGTCGATGCGGTAATTTCGTCCATCTTCCCGTTGTCCGACGGGGAGAGGGGGCAGCTGATGCGGCGTGGCTTCGAACCGCGAATGAAGGCAGGGCGCAGGCCGCCCTGGCCGGGCATCGCCGTGACCGGTGTCTGCCTCCTGAGTGGTCTGTCGCTGGCCGCCGGACCGGCCACGGCCGGGGCCGCGCCCAGCAAGCTCTACGCCGGTGCACATGCATCCGGCGCGGCCGACTGCTCGTCGGCGGCCAATGCCTGCACGCTGGCCAGAGCCCTCGGCGACGTGGCTGCCGGTGGCACCGTCGAGCTGGTCACGCCGGGGCATGAGGGCACGGCTTCTACGTACTACTCCCCCGGCTCTTCCGGGTTCTCCATTGCCACGTCGCTGACCTCGGCCACCTCTCCGGTGATGATCGAGCCGGCCTCCGGAGTGCAGACCCCGATCCTCGACGGCGGGGGCAAGCACCCGGTCCTCAAGGTGGGCAACGCCATGCACCTCGCGATCAGCGGCCTTGTCATCCAAAACGGGTTTTCGGATGCATCGTCATCCGGAGGCGGGATCACCGACGACGCGCGTGCCGTCGTCACCGTCACCGATTCGATCCTCTCGGACAACTACGGGCCACAGGACGGCGGGGCTGTCCAGAACGGTTCCGGCGGCACGGTCACGGCCACCGACTCGACCTTCGCCGACAATTCGGCCTGCCTCGGCGGAGCCATCTCCAACGGCTACCGCGGCTCGGGAACGACCACCGTCACCCGGTCGACGTTCTCGGGCAACCGGGCATTCTGCGAAGGTGGAGCCATTGCCAACGGGGATGACGGCACGGGCGCCCTGACCATCACCGCGTCGACCTTCTCCGGCAACGGCGCTCCCGAAGGCGCCGCCATCGAAAACGGGGATGGCGGATCCGGCCGGCTGTCCGTCACCGCGTCCACCTTCTCGGGCAACACCGCGTCCTCCGGTGGCGCCACCATCGACAACGGGGATGGCGGCGGCAGGGGCTCGACGCTCGCCGCCGGAGCCGACATCCTGGCCGGTTCCTGCCGTCAGGTCAGCGGCACCTGGACCGACCTGGGCGAAAATGTCGCATCGAGCCCGTCGTGCCTGAAGGCCGGCAAGGGTGACGTCGCCACTGCCAAGTTGGCCGGTCTGCTGGGCCCCTTGGCCGACAACGGGGGACCGACCGAGACCATGGCCCTCCTGCCCGGCAACCCGGCCAACGGGCTCATCCCCGAACCGACCAGCGGGCTGTGCCCGGTGGCGGCCGACCAGACCGGACGGCCGGGACCGGCCGGTGCTCCCTGCAATGCCGGGTCCCTCCAGCTCCACCCTGTGATCAGCTCGGTGACATTCTCGGGCACGGCCGTCACGCCCACGGTGACCGTCACCGGCGCGGGATTCGGCAGTCAGGCCAACATCGGTGCACCCACACCGGCATCCATATGCAGCGGCCGCTCGTCCACCGGGGACGACTACGCCGGCAATCTCTATCTCTACGAGTGGATCGGAAAATGGGGTGCGGGGGAAGGACCGCCGGCTGCCTGCGACTACTACGGCCTACTCATCTCCCAGTACTCGGCCACCCGGATCATCTTCACCCTGGGTTCGGACTACCCGACGTACGGGAAGCTCAAGCTGGGTGACCTCTTCACCATGCGGGTGCTGGGTGCCGCCCTCTCGGGGGGGATCGCCCCTGCGCCCGTCATCACCGGCTTCAGCCCCGCGTCGGGACGGGTGGGAACCACGGTGACCATCAGGGGGAGCGGTCTGGCCCATGCCTCCGAGGTCACCGTCAACGGTGTGAAGGCCCCCATCACCGACGACACGGCCGGCACCATCAAGGTCAGAGTGCCGAAGGGGGCGACCTCGGGCCGGATCCAGGTCACGGCGGCGAGGGTCACCGTCGCCAGCGCCACCGCCTTCGACGTCACCTGAGGAGCATCCGGGCCCGACCGTGAGGCACGCCGGGCGGTGAGGCGCTACGGGCGGGGAAGTCTGGTACGTGAAGCCGGGTAGGGATGCCGGCGCCGATGCCGGGGGAGGGAAGTCAAGGCCGGCCGGGGCCGCGTCCGCCGGTCGACGACAGCAACCACTTCGCGCGAGGATCGGGCCGTGCCCTACGCCTTCGATCCCGAGTTGGCGCCCATCGTCGAGCTCCTCCCGAGTGGGGACATGCGGGACGTGGCCCAGTCGCGGGAAGGGATCCAGGCCCTGCTCGAACCCCTCAACCGTGATGTCGACACCACCGGGGTGACCGTCAGCGATCATGACGTCCCCGCCCCCGGGGGATCGGTACCGGTCCGGGTCTACGCACCCACGGCCACCGCCCCGGCGGCCCGGCCCGCGCTTCTCGACATCCACGGTGGCGGTTTCGTCGTCGGCTCCATCGACATGGAGCACGGCTTCGCCACCCAGGTGGCCCGCGACCTCGATGCAGTCGTCGTCACCCCCGAGTACCGACTGGCTCCCGAGCACCCGTTCCCGGCCGCCGTCGACGACTGCTACGCCACCTTGCAGTGGATGCACGACAGCGCGCCGGCGCTCGGCATCGATCCGGAGCGCGTCGCCGTCGGCGGCCAGAGCGCGGGCGGAGGCCTGGCCGCGGCCATCGCCCTTGTGGCCCGCGATCGGGGCGGTCCGGGGATCTGCTTCCAGTATCTCGGGATCCCCGAGCTCGACCACCGGCTCGAGACCCCGAGCATGCGCACGTTCGTCGACACGCCGATGTGGCACCGCCAGAACGCGGAGCTGAGCTGGAGCTACTACCTGGGACCCGATGCCGGCGACGTGTCGCCCTACGCGTCACCCGCCATCGCCCCGGACGTCAGCGGACTGCCGCCGGCCTATGTGACGACCATGGAGTTCGATCCGCTGCGCGACGAAGGCATCATCTATGCCATGCGGATGATGCAGGCGGGCGTCTCCGTCGAGTTGCACTCGTATCCCGGGACCTTCCACGGCTCGGGGATGATCACCACGGCCGCGGTCTCCGAACGGGCCCGGGTGGAGTCGATGATCGCGCTCCGGCGCGGGCTCGGCTTGTCCCCGTCGAGCGTTTCGATCTGAGGTCGAGACCCGGTCTGATCTCCCCCGACCGGGTCATCGGACCGCCGCCGGGTGGGGTCATCGGCCGGTGGATCTGTCCGGTCATCTATGCCACTGTGTATGGCCACCAGCTGAATGGGGGGCGTGGGCAGGGGCAGCCGGGCGCACGTTCCCGACGACAAGGAGCGCACATGACCGTCTACGCACCCACCGAGGCCCAGCACCGTGGCTCGACCGATCTTCCCTTCGTGGAGATGGGCGGAGGCAACAAGCTCAAGGTGATCCAGGTCGACGTGGCCGAGGGGCTCTGGATCGTCGAGAACATCTTCCAGGCCGGCTACGCGGTGCAGACCCACCGTCACACGGGGCCGGTCTACGGCTACACCATGTCCGGTGCCTGGAGATACCGCGAGTACGACTACGTGAACAGGGCCGGCTCGTTCCTCTTCGAGCCCGCGGGGTCCGTCCACACCCTCGAGTGCATCGAGAACGACACCCAGGTGTGGTTCCAGATGTACGGGGTCAACCTCAACCTGGCCGCCGACGGCAGCATCGAGAGTGTGTTCGACGGGCCCGGCACCCTCGAGGCGTACTACGCACTGTGCGAGGCCGAGGGCTTCCCGCGGCCCGACGTGCTGGTGAGCTGAGGGGTCCTTCGGCCTCACGCCCGGGCCGGGCCGGCCCACGCTTCGGCCGACCACCCGGCCTCCGACCGCCGCGCCTCCGACCACCCGGCCGGCTCGCTCCTGCATCCGCGTTTCCACACTTTTGATGCCGCCGCGGCACGGTGCCGGGCCAGGACGGGCAGAATGGGAGTAGCAGCAGACCCCCGCGACGGTGCGCCGGATGGCGGACCGAAGGGGGAGCGGTGCGCCAGACGGGCGCACCCGGGACAGGAGAGACTCATGGCAGCAGCCAACCGCGGATCGCTCGGATCGACGTCGAACTACCAGCGCATGGTGCAGACCTACGGGCCACCCCGTCCGACCGGCTCGACCGCCGTCCTGGAGCCTCCCGCCCCCGTCGCCCCCACCGCCACCCGCACCTTCAGCGCCGAGGGCGCCTTCAACAAGGCCGGCCTCCTCGGGGCCCTGGCCCTGGTCGTCGGGGGCCTGGCCTACGCCGCCGATCTCCCCCTCGGACTGGTGTGGCCGCTGCTGTTGTTGGCCGTCGGTGCCGGGCTGTGGGCCTCCTTCCGGCCCCAGCAGGCCAAGGTGCTGGCCCCGGTGTTCGCAGTGTGCGAAGGGGCGGTCCTCGGCATGCTGTCCCGCTTCTACGCCAACCAGGGCCATCACGTCGTCACCCTGGCCGTGGTCGGGACCCTGGCCGTGGTCGTCGGCGTGTGGTTCTGCTACCGGGCCGGCCTGGTCCGGGTCGGCCACCGGTTCATCCAGACCACCATGGTGGCCACCCTCGGCCTGCTGGCCGTCATCGTGGTGTCCATCCTGACCGGATGGGGGACCTCGGGGCTCGGCGGTCTGGTCATCTTCGGCATCCTGTACCTGTTCCTGGCCGTGATGAACCTGTTCGTCGACTTCGACTTCGCCTACCGGGCCCAGGCCAGCCAACTCAGCGCCGATGCCGAGTGGTACTCCGCCTTCTCCCTGCTGCTCTCCTCGGCCATGGTCTACCTGGCCCTGCTGCGTATCTTCGGCGGCCGAGGCTAGGGACCGGGTCGGGCGATGAGCTCCCGGTACCCGTTTCCGGCCTCCCCCGACGGCTGGTTCAGCGTCGGTGCCGGGGCCGATCTGGCACCGGGGCAGGTGGAGCCGGTCTCATACCTCGGACGCGCCCTCGTGCTCTTCCGCGGTGAGGATGGGACAGCGCGGGTGTTCGATGCCCACTGCCCCCACCTCGGAGCCCACCTGGGTGTCGGCGGCCGGGTGTGCGGCGACGGAATCGCCTGTCCGTTCCACGGGTGGCGGTTCGACGGTGCGGGCCGGTTGGTCGAGGTGCCGGGCCTGGACCGGCCGCCGCGGGCCACCGCCCGGACGTGGCCCGTCTGCGAACGCAACGGTCGCATCTTCGTCTGGCACCACGCCGCCGGCGCCCCTCCGGGCTACCAGGTGACCACCTACCGGCCCGACGAGACGAGCTGGACGCCTTGGAGATGCAGTACCTACCGGGTGCGCGTCCACGTCCAGGACCTGACCGAGAACATCATCGACCGCTCGCACTTCTCGGCCGTCCACGACATGGCAGCACCTGAGCGGAGCCACTTCGAGGTCCGGTTCGACGGCCCCTCCATGGTCGTCGAGCAGAGCCTGAAGGTGACCGCCGTGGACGTGGCCGGCTACGAGGTCCAGACGACCACCACGACCTGCGGCCCCGGGATCGTCGCCGTCCAGGTCAGCCAGGACCCGATCGAGATGCTGACCTACATCACGCAGACCCCCATCGACGAGGAGCTCACCGAGGTCAACCTCATCTTCTCGATGAAGGCTCTGCCGGACCAGCGGGCCACCGAGTCGATCAGCGAGCTCAACGACCGGATCACCAATGAGCAGTTGATCACCGCCGCCGACGGCCCGGTGGCGCAGTACCGCCGGTGGTTCCGGCAGTTCTACTCGGATCCGGGCTGATCCGCCGGCTCCGGCGGGGAGCGCCCGGTCGACCGGTCAGCGCAGGGCGTTGGCCGCCGCCACCAGCGCGTCCTCTTGGGCCCAGTTGGTCTGGAAGTGGCGATTGGGGTCGATCATCTGGTCGTAGTACCACCAGAAGAGGTAGATGCCGAACGTGACGATGGTGGCGATGATCCGTCCCACGTAGTTGTCCTGGCCCTTGGCCCGACCCTGGTCCGGTGCCGGCACGGCCTGACCGAACCGTTCGAAGATCACCGACAGCTCGTACTCGACGCCGATTTCGGCCCGGTCGTGTTTGACGAGGTCCTGGTCCAAGAGCACGAAGGCGATGATCTCGACGAGGCCACGGGCGACGATGGCCAGCACGAGCCAGATCACCGGTTCGCGGAAGTCGCCGGTCATGCGCCGGAGCACGTCCATGTGCGCGCTGGCTCGTTGGAACGACGGCGTGAGCTCCTCCTGTACGCCCCGCCTCCCGGCCTCGTCCCAGGCGAAGGCCAGCGATGCGTCGAGGAACTCCACGCGGCGCACGTTGTGATCGCGCATGCGCCGGACCAACTGGTAGAAGACGTAGAGGCCGTAGATCCCGAGGGTGAGAACGGTCCAGCCCAGTGCCGTCCAATAGTCGAAGATGTAGTCGGACTCGGTGCGACGCTGCCAGGCCATGGTCATGCGGTCGATGGGGGGCAGCGACGGCGGGGCCCCGGCGCCACCGGCGGCGAACTGCTCATACCGGGGCGGGAGCGCGGGAACAGGTGACGGATCCTCAGGGGGGCCGGACGGCGGCGACTGGTTCTCCTGCTCGTCTTCGGCCATGTTGCCTCCCCGCCAGGTGGCTCCGGGATCATCTCTCACATGATGGAATCGCGAAGTCGCTCGAGTGTGCGTGAACCGCTACGAGCCTACCCACAGCCGCGGTGCCTCCGGCCCGGGGGCGGGCCCGGTCCGCCCCCGGTGGGGTCACGGAGCCGGCCACGGCCGCGTCCGGGCAACGACGGTTCAGCCCGGAAGCCCGGCCTCCAGGTCGTCGAAGAACGTCCTCCAGCCCTCCTCCGCCTGTGCGTAGTTCTCCGGAGGCATGTTCCCCCCGCTCTGGGTGAAGGTCATCTCGGTTCCGGCCCCGACCCGCTTCAGCTCGACGGTCACCAGTTCGAACTGATCGCCGGGGCGATCGCTCAAGGTCATGACCAGGCGGTTGGGGACGTCCACCTCCTGGTAGGAGCCGTGCCAACCGATCTCGTTGCCGTCGGGCAGGAGCATGCGTGCCTTCCAGGCGCCGCCCACCTTCAGATCCATGGAGACGTCTTCCACGGTGGTGGACGCCGTCCCGAACCAGCGCCCGAAGACCGCGGGCGTCGTCCAGGCCCGGAACACCGCTTCGGGTGGGGCGTCGAACGTGCGGGTGATCGAGATGTAGGCGGGTCCGTCGGTCATGGTCGTGATCCCTTCTGGTTCTTCAGGTGCTGATCGAGGTTGTCGAAACTGGTCTCCCACAGCTGTCGGTAGCCCTCGAGCCACCCGCTGGCCGAAGCCAGCGTCTCCGGCCGGAGGCGGCAGGGGCGTTCCTGGGCCCGTCGGCTTCTGGTGATCAGGCCGGCCCGGTGCAGCACGGAAAGGTGCTTCGAGACGGCCTGGATGCTGATCGAGAAGGGCTGGGCCAACTCGCTGACCGTGGCCTCTCCTGAGGCCAACCGCTCCACGATGGCCCGCCGGGTCGGATCGGCCAGGGCCGAGAAGACGGCCCCCACCGCCTGGTCGGCCAGCCGCGTCCCGGTTCCGTGATCAACCATTGAGTTGAATACTAGGCACGGGTTGCCCTGTTGTCAACCAAGCAGTTGAATACACGAGGCAGGTCGGTGTCGGGGACCGGGATTCGCGACCGGCACCTCGAGCACTTCTACGGCGATCCGGTGGTGGCATCCTTCGACGCCTGGCACTCGCTGGACGGGGTGACCAGGATCGGTCGGGAGTACGAGAACTTCCGCTCGGCGGCCACCTTGGGCCTGGAACAGGACCGGCCGGCCGCCCTCCTGCGCGGGGACGAGGAGCGGGCGCAGGAGATCGTGCGCCTCACCCAACCCTCACTGGCCGGGGCCTACATCCAGCACTGGCTGCTGATCTCCTCGTTGGGGGCGACGAGCGAGAGCGTCCGTGAAGTCCAGGACGCCTACTGGAAGATCAGACCGGTCTCCGAGCAACAGGCGCTGGACGCCAAGCACAGCCGCCGCTCTTCGGCGAGGAGCTCGAGCGCTGGTCAAAGCCGTCCCTCACTGGATGATCCTCCCCACCACGATCGAGAGCTCGTAGAAGATGTAGAGCGGGATGGCCAGCGCCATCATCGAGAACGGGTCCGAGCTGGGGGTGATCACCCCGGCGACCACCACGATGAGGACGATGGCCCACCGCCGCCATGAGGAGAGCTTCCGGGCCGTGAGCACGCCGGCCACCTCCAGGGAGACCAGGAGCACCGGGAACTGGAAGGTGATGCCGAACACCACCATCAACAGCACGATGAGGCTGATGTAGTTGATCGGATCGAAGATCTCGTGGAGGCTCGGGCCGCCGATGCTGTCGAGCCATTTCAACGCATGGGGGAAGGTCACGAAGGCGACCAGGCATCCGGTGGCGAACAGGCTGAGCGAGGCTACGACGAAGGGAACGGCGTAGCGCTTCTCCTTCGGGTTCAGCCCGGGGGTGATGAACCGCCACAGCTCCCACAGCAGCACCGGCGCGGAGAGGACCAGACCGCCGTAGGCAGCGATCTTGACCCGTAGCCCCAGTCCGTCCAAGGGTCCCGTGATGTAGAAGGCACAGTGGCTCGGCGCCACTTCGCAGTAGGGATGTCTGAGGAAGGAGAGAATCCACGGATAGGCCAGGAACGCGGCGGTGCCGGCGATGACGAAGGCCACCGCGCACACCATCACCCGCCGCCGCAGTTCGCCCAGGTGCTCGACCAGGGTCA
Source organism: Acidimicrobiales bacterium (assembly GCA_049521915.1). Lineage (GTDB taxonomy): Bacteria > Actinomycetota > Acidimicrobiia > Acidimicrobiales > RAAP-2 > Bog-756. The sequence continues at coordinate 23,622 of JBEKOI010000022.1, forward strand.
TGGCCTCCGGCCTGGGCCGGGCTTCGTGTCGTGACTTGAGGAGGAGTGCCATCGGGGTTCGGGGTCCGGTCGCGGCTGGCGGCGCGCCGGCTCAGTTCATCCCGGGGTCGTCAGCGCCGGCTCCGCCGTCGGAGCGGAACCGGTGGGCGATGCCGCCCGGAGCGGTGGTCGACAGCTCCGGTATGGGCGACGGCATCTCGTAGCTCTGCACCGTGCCCGCCGGTCGGTTGACGAAGGCCGCTCCCACCTCGCTCCCGGGCCCATCCGGGGATCCGGCCCCGGCGGCCACGTCCGATGCCGGCTCGTTCCCCGAACCGTCGGTCTCGGCCAGATTGTCGAGGAAGGCCAGAGGCGACCGAACCGCCCGGGTGATGGTGTCGGTGGAGGGAAGGTCGGGGAAGCTGCCCCGGACCTCGGATTCGAGCTTCTCCCTGAATCTGCGGAAGTCCCTCCACAGACCACCGATCTGCTTGGCCACGGTCGGGAGCTTGTCGGGGCCCAACACGACCAGGGCGATCACCACGATGACCAACAGTTTCGCCGGGCTCAGGAAGGGCACGACGGCCTCCTTCCCGACGTCACGAAGCCCCGGTCTCCGAGTACTTGGTGGTCTCGACGGTGACGGCGGTGTGAGCCGGGGCGGTCACGCCGGTCGGCGCCACGGCTTCGACCGCCGTCGTCTTGCCCTGGCCGGCATCGGCGGCCCCATCGTCGAGCCCCTTCTTGAATTCCTTCTGCGCCGAACCCAGCGAGCGGGCCAGTTTGGGGATCTGGGTGGACCCGAACAGGACCAGGGCCACGACGATCAGGACGATGAGACCTTGTTCGCCGAAAAGATCGGCGGGTGGGCTGAAGTGCATGGTGGACGTCTCCTTTGTCGGCCAACGGGGCAGGTTCGCGGTACCGGCCTGGCGTGCTTCTCGGACCGCTGTCTTCTTGTTCGCCACCGAGCGCCTCTCTGGATGAGTGGAACGGGCGTCGACGTCGTCACCTGACTCGACGGCGCACACCTCACTCGGTGGCGCACACCTGACTCGACGGCGCACACCTCACTCGAGGCGCGGCAACCGGTCGGATGATTTCGAAGAAATCCGGGATTTCCGTCATCCGGTACCGGATTCGGCATCGATAGACACATGTGGACCATCCCGTCCGCGTCGGCGCAGTCCCGTCCTTGCCCAGGAGGTCTCGATGAACGAAGTCAGCAGACGCGTGTTCCTCAAAGGTGGCTCGGCCGCCGTCGTGGCCGCCGGAGCCATCTCGGCCATCCCCGGCTTGCCCGCCCTGGTCGGCGTGGCCGAAACCCAGGGACCGGCCGATGTCGGAGCGGCCGAGAGTGCGGTGACCGAGGCCGAGACCTCGTCGTCGATGAGCGAACCGCTCATCGCCCACATCCGTGATCTCGGCACCGGGGAGATCGGTCTCTTCTCCGGTACCAGGGAGATCACCGTGCTCAATCCGCAACTGGCGGCATCGCTGTTCCGAGCCATGCGCTGAGCCGACAGCCGTCGTCCGTATCCATCCAGTCCGTATCCATTCAACCGATCCAGCCAGTCCGTAACCGATCCAGTCAACCGCCAACACCCAACCAAGAAACAGAGGTAGCCATGTCGTCCCACCGTGAAGCGCCGGAAATCTCCAAGGACCCCGTCGCCGACTCCACCGATCTCTATGCCTTCGTGAGCCCCGATCAGGCCGGCACCGTGACGCTGATCGCCAACTACATTCCCCTGGAGGCCCCAGACGGCGGTCCCAACTTCTACGAGTTCGGTGACGACGTCCTTTATGCCATCAACATCGACAACGACAACGACGGCTGTTCGGACATCAGCTACCAATTCCAGTTCACCAGTGAGATCACCGATCCGAACACCTTCCTCTACAACACGGCACCGATCACGTCACTGCAGAGCTCGAGTTGGAACCGTCGTCAGACCTATTCGGTCACCAGAGTGGACAGGAGCGGGAGCCACCTGTTGGGCTCCGGCATTCCCTGCCCGCCGTGCAACATCGGGCCGCTGTCGACGCCCGACTACGTGGGTCTGGCCAACGCGGCCATCACCACCATCGCCCCCGGGACGAAGGTCTTCGCCGGCCAGCGGGCCGAGGGGTTCTACGTCGACCTCGGTGCCGTCTTCGACCTCGGTGTCCTGCGGCCGTTCGAGCAGGATCACACCACCTTCGGACTGGCCAACACCGGGATCGGTCAGATGGCCAAGGGCGTCAACTCGACGGCCGGGGTGAACGTGCACAGCATCGCCATCCAGGTCCCCATCGGCGAGCTCACCGGGCATTGGCGGAATCCCACCGACGTAGCCGACCCGGCATCGGTGATCGGTGTCTGGACCACGGCCAGTCGGCAGAAGGCCAGCATCCGCCAGAACTGGCCCGGAGGGAATCTCAACTCGGGCCCGTTCACCCAAGTGTCCCGGCTCGGGAACCCGTTGGTCAACGAGGTGGTGATCCCGCTGGGCACCAAGGACTACTGGAACTCACAGCCGCCGAGTGACGACGGTCAGTTCGCATCACACGTGGCCAATCCCGAGCTGTCCGGGCTCCTTCCCGTGCTCTATCCGGGCGTCTTCCCCAACCTTGCCGCCTACAACAAGACCGGGGCTCCCCGGGAAGACCTCCTGGCCATCCTCCTCACCGGGATCCCGACGGGGGTGGTGCCCGGGTTCCAGAACTACACCGGCGCACGGCAGGCAGACGTGCTGCGGCTCAACCTGGCCATCCCCTCGACCAACACCAATCCCTCCAACCTGGGTCTGGTCGGAGGGGACCCCGCCGGGTATCCCAACGGCAGGCGGGTCTTCGACGACGTGGCCACCATCGAGCTCCGTGCCTTCGCCGGTGCCACCCTTCCGCTGGTCGACAAGAGCTACACCGCGGATGCCGCCGCCGGGGCCATCTCGATGGGACTCACCTCGGGCCCGACCGATGTCTCGGCCATGGGAACGGAGAACTACCTGCCCAGCTTCCCGTACCTGGGCACGCCGTACTCCGGGTTCCTCGTCCCCTCGGCGAGCTGACCGGTGGACGCGCAAACCCAACCCGAAGGGCTGCCGGCACCGAGTGGGGAAGGCACCGTCGTCCTCGACCTGGGCGGAACGCGAGGCGCGCTGGTCATCTTCACCCCCGAGCAGCTGTCGGGGGAGGAGATCGAGATCCGGCCGGCCTCCGGTCCGTGGGACGGAACCCACACCGCCGTACGGCAGCGCGACCTTCGCGACGCGGTCGCCTTTGCCGGGGTGTTCGGATCGCTCCCGGCCGGGGGCTACCAGGTGCGGATCAAAGGAGGCGGTCCCGATCGGACCGTCTCCGGCACCACCTTGGACCTGGAGGTGACCGGGGGTCAGGTGACCGAGTTGCACTGGCCGGCCGCCTGACACCCTCATCGCGGGCGGGGGCGCTATCGGGAAAGCCCCCGTCCGCACGGGAGGTGGCGCGTGGCCACCGGCGGCCTCCCGGGTGTGGTGAACTCGGTCATGTTCTACGTACTGATATTCGCGATCCTGGCCGTCGTACTCGTCGCCGGCGGGATCGCCGGCATGTCGCGGCGCCGGCGGGGTCTCGAGCGCGAGGAGCGTCAGAGTGCCACCAGCAGCTCCGCCCGTCGGAACCGGAAGAAGCAGCGGGCCCAGTCCAGTCACGACCGCCGCAAGCGGCACTGAACGGAGGACCCCGCCCCGCCGGGCTACGGGATCGTCCGGCCCTGTCTGCGCACGAACCCGAGCGGGCACGGAGCCGCCGAGCGGGCCACGCCCCCGATCTGGGACCGCACGGGGGTGGGTCGGTCGGCCCAACGCGGATCGAATTCGTACTCGGTGAGGAGACGGGTGACGGTGGTGGTCATGGCCGACAGTGAGAACGGCTGGGCCGGGCACGTGTGCCGGCCATGCCCGAATGCCGTCACCAGCTCGACGACCTCGGGCATCGGGCTCCCGGCCAGCCGTCGCCCGTTCCAGCGGCGTGGGTCCCAGGTCTCGAGGCCGGGTGCCGCGCTGGTGTTGGTGAGGGGCAGCAAGGTGGCGATGGTGGCACCGGCCGCCACTTCATGCCGGGCCACCCCGACGTCCAACACCACCGGCTCGAGCACGTAGCGGGCCATGATCGATCGCTGTGCCAGCCGGATGGACTCGAGTGCACATGCTTCGGCCAGCTTCCGGTCTCCGGCGCCGACCTGCGCCGCCTCCTCGGGATGGGAGAGGAGGTCGATGAGGTGCCAACCCAGGGCGGCGAAGAGATTCGACATGGATGCGATGTGGATGAGGGCGACGTCGCGGGCGACGCCGATGGCGGAGATCCCGACCGGTTCGTCGGCCCAGGCTGCGGCCACCCGGGTGAAGAGCGGATGGTCGGATTGGTTGCCGGGTAGCTCGCGCAGGCTCTCACCCAGCTCACGGGTCACGACCCCGAGGGCTTCGTGCTCGGCTGCCTTGGCCGTGGCCGCCACCTCCGACATCGATTCCGGATGCACGAACGCCTCGGCACCGTCCAGGGCGTCGAAGGCGCGGGTGAGGGCATCGAAACGGTCACCGTCGGCCGACCCGGGGCCTCCCCACGATGCCAGCCCGACCCGGTGCCCCAACCGTCTGGTCAACTGGAAGACCTCGACCTCGCCGACCGCACCCAGCTCGAGGACGGTGTCGTCGAGAGCCCGCTCGACATTGCCGAGGTAGGCGGCGACGTCGTCGCGTCCGAAGAGCTGATGGGGAAGGATCCGACGTCCGTCGAACATCTCGTCGGGCAGCTTCCGCCGCAACATCCGCCAGTCGGCCACGCCCTTGCTGGCCCGATCCTCGGGCAGGGCGTAGAAGGACCTCACCCCCGTCGGGGCGAACGTGAAGAGGTAGCGGTCCTCCCCGCTGTCCACCACGAAGGTGTCGCCCAGCGAGCGCCTGGCTTCGGCCAGCGCACCGACCGGATCCTCCATGTGCTCGTCCCAGGGCAGCCCGGCCCCGGTGGCCACCGGAGGCATGGGGGTGATGGTCGGGGTCCTCACCTCGCCCTCATCCGGCCGCGGCATCCATCTGGACCAGCACCTTGCCGCAGTCCTTCGAACCTTGGAGCCGACCCAGGGCGTCGTCGAACCGGTCCAGCGGGAACCGGTCGGTGATGAGCCCGGAGAGATCCCGCCGGGCCAGCAGGTCGATGGCGTCCGCGAAGCGGGTCGGGTACTCCATCGAGCCCCGGATGGTGAACTGCTTCATCAGCACCATCAGGTAGTTGGTGGCGATGGGCTGGTAGTGGAGGGCCACCACCGAGAGCCTCCCGCCGACCGGGCCGTGGTCGATGACATCGGTGATGACCCGGGCCGAGCCGGATGCCTCGATGAAGGCGGCGGTGGCCGGGGTGGGTCCGAAGGCGAACGGTGTCGTGCCGTGCAGCCGGGCCAGCTCGTCCCAGATGCGGGTGGTCTCCGGGTTGAGCGCGGCCTGGGCGCCGAGGCCCAGGGCCAGCTCGAGGCGGGTGGGGCTCAGATCGATGGCCACGACCTTGGCGTGGCCCCGGTCGACCAGCGCAGCGATGGCTGACAGCCCGATGGGTCCGCACCCGAAGACGGCGACGCCGTCCCCGGCATGCACCTCGGCCTGCTCCGCCGCCCGCATTCCGACGGCCAGTGGTTCGGCCAACGCGGCCACATCGAGCGGGAGGTCGTCGGGGATCGGGTGGAGCCGTCCCCGGTCGGCCTCGGTGACCAGGAGGAGTGGGGTGAGGCCGCCTTCGGGCGAGCCGTTGCCGATCCGGCCCAGCTCGTCGTTGCCCGGCTGCACGACGACCCGGGCACCGACCGTGGTGGTCGTGACCTCTTTCCCGACCCAGTCCACGGTGCCGGCCACCTCGTGGCCGAGGCACATCGGGACGCCGGCCGGGCCGGCCAGGCCACCCATCCTGATATACGAGAGGTCGCTGCCGCAGATGCCGCAGGCCGCCACCCGGACGACGGCGTCGCGGGGGCCGGGGTCGGGCGCCGCCACCTCGTCGACCCGGACGTCGTCGGGTCCGTGGACTCGTACCTGCAGCACGCGTGTCCGTCAGGACCCGTCGGGAAGGAAGAGGAACGACATGGCCTCGCGCATGGCCGTGGCCACCACCTCGATCCGGACCCCGAACTCGTTGCCGTGGTAGGCGAAGGACACGGGGGCGTCCGCCCCGGCCCGGCCGCAGAGCTGCAGCGGGCACCCGATGCCGTCGAGGCGCGCGCTCTCCGCCGGGAGGTCGTCGCTCCAGAAGCCGATGTGGTGCAGGTTGGAGTGCTCGTTGCACGACCACACCGAACCGGGCACCTCCTCGATGAGCTCGAGGTGGGGATCCTCGGCCGAGTAGCAGAATCTGGTGGGCAGGACGAGGTCCTGACCGGAGCTGTCGCGGTACTCCACCTGGGGGAGATCGAGCACCGGCCCCCAGGAGACGCCGAGCTGCTCGGTGAACTGCGCCCGGGCCGCGCCGAGGTCGGGGACGACGATGCCGACGTGGTAGTGGGGGGCGAGTGGGGTCATGGTTCAGCTGAGAAGGTAGCCGCCGTCGACCACCAGTGTGTGGCCGGTGATGTACGAGGCGGCCGAGCTGGCCAGGAACTGCACGGCGCCGACGATCTCGTCCGGGGTTCCGAGCCGGCCCATCGGGATGTGGGCCAGCTCGACGTCCAGCAGTTCGGGAAAGGCGGCCATGGGTGCGGTCATGGGCGTGTCGATCACCCCGGGGGCGACGGCGTTGACCCGGATGCCCCGCGGGTTCCACTGCTTGGCCAGATTGCCGGTCAGCGCGGCCAGTCCCGCCTTGGCCGACCCGTAGCCGGGGACGATGGGGATGGCCCGGAACGCGGCCAGCGACACCATGTTGATGACGCTGGCCCCTCCGGCCATGGTGCTGGCCGTGAGCAGCCGCCGGCACCCGGTGGTCAGGCGCATGGGGCCGACGAGGTTGAGGGCGAGCGCGGCGGCGAAGGTATCCGGCTCCCACTCGTCGCGGCCTCCGGGGAAGTTGGCCCCGGCGTTGTTGACCAGGATGTCGAGCCCGTCGAGCGAGGCGACGAACCGGTCGATCGAGGACGGGTCGGTCATCTCCACCGGGTGGTAGGTGAACCGGCTGAGCTCGGTGTCGTAGGCGTCGGGCGTCGGGCGGGTGCCGGTGACGGTCACCGTGGCGCCGGCGGCCCCGAACGCGGTGGCCAGGGCGTGCCCGATGCCGCTGGTTCCACCCGTCACGACCACCGACGCCCCGGTGAAGTCGAACGAGAGGTAGTTGTTCATCGTGGTTCCAGGCGGTCGAGCGATCGGCTCAGCCAGGCCCGCTCCCAAAAGTTGTCGCTGGCCTCGAGCAGCTGGCTGGTGGCTGCCGCCGCGGTGCGCCGGGCCCCGTCGTGGTTCGGCTCCGCGGCCAGGACGATGTCGGTGAGGTGCAGCGCGGCGACCGGTTCGCCGCCATCGAGCCGGTGCCGGGCGGCGGCGGCCAGCACGTCGCTGCCCGCCGCGGCCACCAGGTCGGGGGCGATGGCGGCGGCGGGAACGCCGTAGAGCTCGGTGGTGGACCGGTGGTGGAACCAGCCGGCGTAATTCTCCCAGATGGCCCGCACGTTCCAGCTCGTCTTGCCGTAGCCCTCGCCGACGTCGAGGTGCCCGGGCACCCGGATCTCCCCCATGAGGGTGTGGACGTCGGTGCCCGCATTCATCCCGTCCACGGTGCGGTCGTGGACCCAGGCCATGGCCTCCTGCATGGCCGTGACCTCGGCGGCGATGAGGTCGGCGCCGTCGATGGGGTCGAAGTGGCCGGTGATCAGGCGGTCGGGGGCGAGGTGGAGCACGGTGTCGAGCGATGCCATGTAGGTCAGCGCGTCCCGGTAGCGGTCGCCCCGCATGGTGACCAGGTTGGGGACGTGTCCGAACAGGGCTCCGAACATGTTGCCGGTGAAGGCAGTGCGCGAGTCCTCCAGCCAGATGATGAGGGCGTCGGTGGTCTCGCCGCCGGGCGTCGAGATGAGCAGGAGGTCGCGGCCGCCGATGGTCAGCTCCAGCCGGTCCTCGAAGGTGACGGTGGGCTCCGGCCGGGCCTGGGCCACGCCGCCGGCACCGAGGGATTCGGCGTAGGCCATGGCGGCCACGATGGCCTTCATCCAGGCGAAGGCGGCGTTGCGCGAGCGGTAGGTCTCGAGGCGCTCGTTGTCGTCCCGCCAGCGGGCGAAGTCGGCCTGGGCGATGACGTCGGTGCCTTCGTCGCTCAGGCAGTCGACCCCGCCGACGTGGTCGAAGTGGCCCTGGGTGAGGATGATGGCCCGGGTGGGGGTGTCGTCGACGGCATCGAAGACCCGCCGGTGGAGCGGACCCTCGAATCCCATGCCGGTGTTGACGACGATGCGGCCGTCGTCGGTCGGGAGGAGGTAGGTGTTCGAGAGCCCGGGCGACATCCAGACGCCGTCGCCGAGGTCGACGGCCGGCTCACCCCGGGTGGCGGCGATGGCGTCGGCCCCCGGGCGCAGGCGGTGGATGCCGGGCATGTCAGAACACCTCCCTGGTCACCTGCGGGAAGGCCTCGAAGTAGAAGGCGAACCGCTCGTAGAGGTCGTCGGGCTCGAGGCCGAAGTCGCCCCGCAGGTCGTAGGCCATGTGTCCCTCCTTGTGCCGCGGATTGCCGGCCAGATACGCGGTGAGTTCGGATCGGGCTTGGCCGGTGACATCGAGCCCGGCCACGCCGAGGATGGTGGTGGCCATGGCCAGATCGTCGGCCATGAAGGCACCGAACTCCACGTCGACCCGTTGCCCGGCCGGGATCAGGTGGGCGTCACGCACCGCGGCCCGCAGGAGCCGCTCGATGCGGTCGGTCCAGTAGGCGGCCAGGTCGTCGGCGTCGATGTGCACCCTCCGCATGCGATCACCGTAGGCCAGCATGGTGATGGCCGACTGCAGCACGGCCACCGGATCCCTGAGGGTGAAGGCGATGGTCGCCTCCGGGAACGTCGCCAGCAGGGGGCCGATCTGCTCGAGGTGTTGGGGGGTCTTGAGGACCCATCGGTCCGGTCCCCGCAGATGGCTGAGCACCCCGAGCTCGCGCCGGAGGAATTGGTAGTGACGGTGCTGGTCGAGGTCCAGGTAGTGGTCGCGCCACGTGGGGACACGGGCGTGCCACTCCAGCGTGTACGAACAGAGGTCGAGGTCCACCAGCTCACAATCCTCCTCGATGCTCCACGGCGGGCGGTCGTGCATGAGTGCGGTGAGCGGGGCCATCCTGCGCGTGATCTCGTGGGTGGCCTGGCACCGCAGGTAGCGGGGATCGACGCCGTGGCGGCCGGGTCCGTCACCCACCACGGGGATGGGTTCGATGACCTCCCACCACGGCATCGACCGGAACCGCGAGTCGGCGGCCAGCAGGTTGACCAGGTGGGTGGTCCCCGAGCGGGGGAGCCCGACCACGATGACGGGCGGCTCGAGCTCGACGTCGAGCGCCTCGGGGTACCGCCGGAGGTAGTCCTCGAAGCGGAGCCGGGCCTTGAGCAGGCCGACCAGCCGGTCGCGGATGATGTACCGCCCGAGCCCGGACAGGCCGCCGTCCGCCTCGACGGCGGCGATCTGGGCGGCCAGCCGGTCGAGGAGGGTGGGATCACCGAGCTCGTGGAGACCGGTGGCGCCCTGGGCCTCGGCGATGATGCCGTCGCTGTCCAGGTCGACCTGCATCGAGAGGGCGAATTGGTAGGAGGCCTGCTCCTCGGGCGTGCGCCGGGGCTCCCGCAGGTCCTTGATCCGCACCTCTCGTGTCACCGGCACCCGGTCCCCCGCTGTCTGTCGACGCTGGTCGTCGAACCCGCAGAACACGGGGACACGACCGAGCTCCGGACGTCCGTTCCTGTCCCGTTCAGAAGTCGGTCCCGCTCCTCGGAGACGGCCGGGTCACGAGGAGCGCATCAGCGACGGCCAGGCTGCCCGCCTTCAGCTCCTCGATGCGCCCGCCGGCGGCCAGCAGCGAGGCCGGAAAGCCACCCAGGTACACGGTCCCGAGAGCAGGAAGGCCGAGGCGGAGGTCCGCGTCCTCGCCGCCACGGGCCCGGCGGCACGAGGCGCCGTCCGGACCGGCCTCCAGTACCCACCGGCCCTCGGCCGGGTCGGCCTCCGCGTCCGACGCCGCCGACGGAAGGACATCGAGCACCAGGCGACCCTCGGCCTGGTAGCCACGGGCCTCGAATGCGGTCGGCGTGTCCAGGATGCGCAGGTAGAGGCGGTCCTCGATGCCGACCGTCCGGAGCTGGCGCGGATCGGCCAGACGCCACCGGACCGGTTCGTCGACCGGAGCCTTCTTGACGGTGACCTGTCCGACCAGGTCCAGGTCCAGCACGAAACGCCACAGCGCGGCTTCGACCTCGGCACTGTCGCCGCGGAGCTCCTCGACGACGATGTCGGTGCGCTCCCCCCGGAAGACGCTGGAACCGAAGCGGGACCGGTAGAGCACGTAGCCCTCGTCGCACACGGCATGGAAGCGGGCCGAGGTCCCCTCCCGGCGGTGGGGACGGTCGGCCAGGAGCTGGGCCCAGTAGCCCGGGCTCCGGTCGGCCTCGCCGGCCCGGGTGCGGCGCTGCCGGTCGAAGATGTAGGGCAGGACCTTGTCGGCCTCGTCCTTGTCGATGAGCCCGATATCGATGGAAGGCGCCGGGACGGCGAAGGCGGAGGCCCGGCTGTCGATGGTGTACTCGGCCAGGGTGGCCGCCATCCCGTACCCGAACCTCCCGTAGATGACCGACTCCGAGGCTTCGAGCCCGGCCACCGCCTCCCCCCGTTGCCGGGCGTCGTCGTGCATGACCTCCATGAGCCGGCGCAGGAATCCCTGCCGGCGATGGGTCGGATGTACCCCGACCGCGGTCACCCCGGCCATGGGGATGGTGGGACAGGACCGGTCCGGGGCGGCCGGGAGGGTGACGTCCATGCTGTAGATGGCCGAGTTGCCGGCGAAGCGGTCCCCGGTGTCGACCACCCACGCCCGATCGATCTCGGACTTGGACGCCCACAGTTCGAAGTCGGCGTCCTGATCGGGGTCGCCGGCATACGGGTCGAGGAACGGGATCGTCACCGAGCGCCGGAACTGCGCCGCCTCCTCCGGCCCTATCTTCCGCACGACAGGTTGCATGGGGCCAGTCTGCCCCAGGGTCCCGGGGCCGGGCGAGCGTCCCGCCCCTCTGACGGTTTGCGGAGGTCGGGCGAGGGTCCCGGTCGCCGAGCGGGGGGCGGAGTGCCGGGTGGCCGGATCAGGACGCCGGCCCGGGCGGTGTGGCGCGCCACTGTTCCATCACCCGCATGCAGGCCAGGCCGTCGGCGAACGACGGCGAGACCTGGTGCCCGGCGCGGACTGCATCCCGCACGGCCGCCGCCCACGCCGTCATGGCCACATTGTGGGCATCGCCGGCCGCCGGGGGGAACTCGATCTGCTCCTTGGTGCCGTCGTTCTTGTGGAGCACGACCCGGGCGTCCCCGATGTTCTCGATGGCGCCCTCCGAACCGGTGATGACGATGCGGGGCGTCAGCGACACCCCGGCGGTGAACGAGGTGTCGACCGAGGCGGTGGCCCCCGAACGCACCTCCATCCATCCGGTGAAGGAGTCCTCGGCATCACAGCGGTGAACCTTGCCCCCGGCGTCGGCGCGCTCGCCGATGCTGATCCAGGACACCGCGCCGGCCCGGGTGACGTCGCCCAGCAGCCACCGGATGAGGTCGATGGCGTGCGATCCGAAGGCGCCGATCCAACCACCACCGAGGGACCGGTCGAACAGCCATCCCCACGGCCGGAGCGGTCGGCGCGAGCCGGAGGTGAAGGCCGTATAGGCCAGGTGCTCGGGCTGTCCGATGGCGTCGGCTTCGAGCAGCCGGCGCATGGCCAGTCGGGCCGGCTGGCAGCGGAACTCGAAGTTGCAGAAGTTGAGGACCCCCGCGGCCCCGGCGGCCTCGGTCATGGCTGCCGACTGGTCGACCGACATGCCGAACGGTTTGTCACAGAGGACAGCGTGGCCGGCATCGATGGCCCGGGCCACGTGCTCGGCATGGAGGAACGGTGGTGAGTGGACCGCCACCAGGTCGACGTCGGACCGGCACAGGGAGCTGACCGCGCCCGCATCCCGGGCCGAGACCACCTCGACCACCTCGCATCCGGATCCGCCGAAGGCCCCGGCCACCACCCGCGAGCCGAAACCGGCCCCGATGATGCCGATGCGCAGCGGTCGACCGTCAAGAGGAGCGGTCACGACGATGACGCCCGGGCCAGTCGGCGGTACCAGAGCCGCCACGGCGTCTTGTGGCGCTGCCAGACGTCGGGCCCCTTGGCGTAGGGGGGACCGGAGTGGCGCCGGTTGGACGCCGCCTGCTCGTCGACCTCGTACACGGCGAGAAACCGCGGCGCCCCCGGGTAGGGCGGTTTCACTTCGCGGACCAGTTCGTACCGGGCGGCCCGAAGTGCATGACGGCGTGCGGCCACCTCGGGGAGGTGGACGTTGGTGTAGAAGTCGTTGAAGACGTCGAGATCGTCGTCCGTGGCGTCAGCCGGTGGGTCGACCCCGAGCAGGTAGATCCCGTAGGGCTCGACCACGACCGGAGCCGTCTCCGCCACCCGTCGGTAGACCAGGGACCATGTCCGGCGGAGTCCCCCGGTGCCGGGCTCGTCCTCGGCCGGCGCGTCGGCGTCGGCGTCCCGCGGGATAGGGGCCGTGCTCAGGAACCGGGGGGGCCGGAACCCCCGGACGGCCACGGCGATGAGCTCGTAGTGGGCGCCCTGGCCGGGGCCGCGGGGAGCCGATTCCGTGAAGGGCTCGGCTGCGCCGGGCTGGGCCGAGGCGCCGCCACGGACGTCCCACCCGCTCCACACGGTGAGCGGACCGGGGGGAGCCACCGTCAGAGCACCAGGCCGGCGAGCAGGTCCATCGACCGGAGCCAGTCGTCGAGATCACGCCGCCACGGCGCGGCCACCACGTGCTGGATACCCGCCTCGGTGAACGCGGCCAGCTCTTCCCGGATCCGGTCGGGCTCCATGCCCTGAGGATCCCAGCCGGTCCGCAGCGAGATGGGGAAGCTGTCGTCGGGATGGTCGCGTCGGATGCGCTCGACGACCGGGCCCACCTCCTCGACGGACAGGCCCACCGCCTGGTAGCCGTCGCCCCGGGCCGCAGCCCGCCGGTAGGCGGGCTCGCTGCTTCCCCCGATCCAGATCGGGATCGTCCGGCCCGGCTGCGGCAGGAGGCGCAGTTCGTCGAAGGAGGTGAATCGGCCGTGGAAGGTGAGCGGGTCCTCGGACCAGGCCCGCCGGAACAGGTCCACCGCCTCGTCGAGCCGCGTCCCGCGGTTGTGGAAGTCGTAGCCGAGCGCGGCGTACTCCGCCTCCGACCATCCGACACCCACGGCGACGGTCAGGCGCCCGGCCGACAGCACATCGAGGCTGGCCAGCGCGTTGGCCAATTCGAGCGGATTGTGCATGGGCACGACGAGGACGCTGGTGCCGAGCCCGATGCGATCCGTCACCGCCGCCGCCCACGTCAGTGCGACCAGCGGATCGAGCAGATACGGCGACGGATAGCTCTGGGCCGCGGGGTGGACGATGTGGTCGCTGACCCATACGTCGACGAAGCCGAGCTCCTCCGCATGTCTCGCCGCCCGAGCCATGGCATCCGGACCGGCCACTCGTCCGTACTGGGGTAGGTGGACTCCGACTCGCATCGGAGCCAGACCCTACCCGCCTGCCGTCGGCACGCGCCCGGGGCCGGCGACGGCCTCCGGCCGGCCCCGATCCCGATCCTCTAGCGTCGTCCGGGTGGAGGAGGAAGTCGACTGGGACCAGGAGGCGGACAACTGGGTACGGTGGGCCCGGACGCCCGACCACGACGCCTACTGGCAGTACCGTGACGAGTTCTTCGACCGGATCGTGCCCCGGCCCGGCCGGTGCACGGTGGAGGTCGGATGCGGTGAAGGCCGGGTGGCCCGCGATCTGACTGCGCGCGGTCACCGGGTGGTGGGCGTCGACCGCTCGCGCCGCCTCCTGCACTACGCCAGGGACGCCGACCCGTCGGGCTCCCATGTGCTGGCCAACGCGGCCCGACTGCCCATCGCCGATGCCAGCTGTGACCTCGTGGTCGCCTACAACTCGCTCATGGACGTGGCCGACATGCCCACCACGGTGAGCGAGGCGGCCCGGGTGCTCGAGCCGGGAGGCCGGCTGTGCATCTGTGTCACCCACCCCGTGAGCGACGCCGGCCGGTTCGTCGGCTCGGAGGCGGAATCGGTGTTCGAGATCACCGGCTCCTACTTCGGGAGGCGGCGGTTCGAGGAGACCTTCGATCGCGACGGGCTGACCATCACCTTCCGGGGCTGGAGCACGGCACTCGAGGACTACATGGGCGCCTTCGAACGGGCCGGCCTTCTGGTCGAGGCCCTACGGGAGCCCCGGCCGGTGGCCACCAGCGCGCGCAAAGCGGCCTGGCACCGCGTACCGCTCTTCCTCACCATGCGGTTGGTCAAACCCTGAGGCCGCCGGCCTGTTGAGGTCGGCGGCTGCCGGGTTCACGGTCCGGGGAAGGCTGCGGTGAAGGCTGCCCCGAAGGCGGCATCACCGGTGATGCGAACCGGGCGGAGCAGGGGACGCCCGAGCAGCAGGGCCAGGAGATCCCGGCTGGTCGCTTCGAGCACCGCCCGGGCCGGGGTGGACGACGGCGCCGGCGCCGACTCGACCTCGGCGCCCCGCACCCCGATCCGGTAGCTGGGCCCGTCGGAGGCCACCAGCAGCCAGGCCCCCTCGAGGCTGGTGTCGAAGGGCCGATGGTTCGCCCGCCGGACGTTGAGCCGGTCGAGCCGCAGGGGGAGGGCCGAACGGACGAAGAGCTCGCTCCAGTCGGCCAGACCCAACCCGAGGTCGGAACCGTGGACCTCTACTTCAGTGAGCCGGAACACCGGGAGCTGGTCGAGGGCCATGGACCCGAGGTCGGGATTGCCCGCCGGTTCGACGACCTGGCTCCTCCACTGCTCGGCATCGAGCGAGGACCACAGGCCGTGCAACTCGTTGCCGTGGTGGGTCAACGAGGTGACCACGTCGGCCGGACCTTCGCCGGCTCCGGGCACCAGCGTGCCCGGGCGCTGCCCATCGCGTCCCTCCGGGTAGTAGGCGACCGGCTGGCCCGACAGGGTTCCGGTGGTCATGCGCCGGAGCGCGGCCGCTCCGTACCTGAGGTGGCAGGCGATGGTCAGGCGGCTCCACTCCGGGAGCTCGGACGGGGAGCGGAGCGCCCCGTCGTCGAGGGCACCGAGCGCGGCCACGATCTCCGCCGTCCTCTTCGCCACTGCCGCGTCCAGCCGCTGCCGCGATGCCTCGACCTCGTCCACCGGTGCAGTATGGCCCACGGCCGGCCGGTCCCCGCCGGTGGGGTGGGGCTATCGTTCGGGTGGGTCGTTACTGGCGTCAGGGTGGAGCACCACCGGGGACCGACCCTCCGGCAGCGTGCCGGACACAGCCGTGCGCCTGGGCGAACACCGATGTCGTCCGAAGGAGCACGCATGCCCGAACTGGCTGTCGCCACCGCCTATCGATCCGCCCTCGAGGTCATCACGGCCGCCGAGCCGGCTGTGGCCGACGCCATCGCCGGCGAGCTGGCCTCCCAACGTCGCCAGCTCAAGCTCATCGCCTCCGAGAACTACGCCTCGCCCGCGGTCCTGCTGGCCATGGGCAACTGGCTCTCGGACAAGTACGCCGAGGGCACCCCCGGTCACCGCCTCTACGCCGGGTGCGAAATGGTCGACCGGGTCGAGACCCTGGCCACCGGGCATGCCACGGCTCTCTTCGGGGCCGACCACGCCTATGTCCAGCCGCACTCGGGTATCGATGCCAACCTGGTCGCCTACTGGGCCATCCTGGCCCACCGCATCGAGCGGCCCGCCCTGGATGGGGCCGGCGTCGGCCACGTCAACGACCTCGACGCCGAGGGCTGGGACCGGCTGCGTGCCGGGCTCCACGCCCAGCGCATGATGGGGATGGCCCTCGACGCCGGCGGGCACCTGACCCACGGGTTCCGGCCCAACATCTCGGGGAAGCTCTTCGACCAGGCCGGCTACGGGGTCGATCCCACCTCCGGGCTCCTCGATTACGGCGCCATCGCCGCCCAGGCCAGGGAGTTCCGCCCCCTGGTGCTGGTGGCCGGGTACTCGGCCTATCCGCGGAACCCCAACTTCGCCCTCCTGGCCGACATCGCCCACGAGGTCGGCGCCACCTTCATGGTGGACATGGCCCACTTCGCCGGGCTGGTGGCCGGAAGGGTGCTCACCGGGGATCTCGATCCGGTTCCCCACGCCGATGTCGTGACCTCCACGACGCACAAGTCACTGCGCGGCCCGCGGGGTGGGCTGGTGCTGTGCACGGAGGAGTACGCCCCCTACGTGGACAAGGGGTGCCCGATGGTCCTCGGCGGCCCGCTGCCCCACGTGATGGCGGCCAAGGCCGTGGCCCTGTCCGAAGCCCGCCGTCCCGCCTTCGCCGAGTATGCATCCCGCATCGTGGACAACGCCCGGGCCCTGGCCGACGGGCTGTTGCGCAGAGGGGTACGGCTGGTCACCGGCGGGACGGACAACCACCTCGTGCTCATGGACGTGGCCACCAGTTTCGGGCTCACCGGCCGGCAGGCCGAGGCCGCCTTGCTCGAGGCCGGCGTGGTCACCAACCGAAATTCGATCCCGGACGACGTCAACGGGGCCTGGTACACCTCGGGCATCCGGCTCGGCACCCCGGCACTCACCACGCTCGGCTTCGGACCCGGGGAGCTCGACGAGGTCGCCGACGTGATCGTCGACGCCCTCGGTGCCACCACGCCGGCCACCGCCACGGCCAGGGCGAAGTACGTGATCGATCCGCGTCTGGTCGAGGCCTGCCGGAGCCGGTGCGCCGATCTGCTGGCCCGTCATCCCCTGTATCCGGAGATCGAGCTGTGACGAACGATGTGCCCGGCCGGCTGCGGCTGCTCAGGCCCGGGCCTCCCGCTGCAGGACACGGGCGCTGGGCCGGACGTTCCGGTCCCGGTCGATGATGCCGAACGAGACGTCGTATCCGTGCAACCACTCGTAGTTGTCGACGGCGGTCCAGTGGAACAGGCCGCGCACCTCGGGGCCCCGGAGGGGCGGGACCGCGGACCGAGAGGGCCGCGCCTGGCTAACCTGCAACGATGCCGCGGGGGCTGCTGTCCGAGGAGCTCGTCTCCCGATGGAGGACCGACGGGTGGTGCGTCATCCCCGCCGCCTTCTCCGGTGCCGAACTGGCCGACGCCCGGACCGCGGTCGGCGGGCTGTTCCCCTCGGCCGAGGAGATGGACGCGGGGGTGAACGACGAACGCACGTCGATGTGGCGCCGGACCGACGGTGCTCCCTGGCCGGAGTTCCCCTTCGACAGCGCGCCGTTGAACCGGCTGGTGGTCAGTGAAGCGCTCATCGACATGGCCCAGGAATTGCTCGCCGTCACCGACGTCCGCCTCTACCAGGGCACCCTCACGGCCAAGTACTCGAATCAGTCATCCGGGTACAACCAACTCCTCCATACCGACTATCCGAACCACACCATCGTGGTGCCCAGGCCCGACGACGGGTACCAGCAGCTCGAGACGTACATCTACCTGAGCGACGTCTCGGCGGAGGATGGTGCGACCAGGTTGGTCTCGCGCCGATTGACAGACGGCATCCCGGTCGAACGGCACACCCTCCGCTACGACGACTACGCCCACCTCTATGGCGAGCCCGGCGACGCCTCGGGTCCGGCGGGATCGGTGGTGGCGTACCGTCCCGACGTCTACCACCGGTCCGTCGACGTGTCCGAGCCCGGCCGGTCGAGATTCATGCTCCATGTCGCCTACAAGGCGGCGGGGGCCGAGTGGGCCGGTTATCAGGCTTGGCCGTTCAAAGGCTTCACCCCGGCCTGGCACAATTTCGTCCAGGGGGCCAGTGTCCGCCAGCTGGGTGTCGTCGGTTTCCCGGCCCCGGGGCACCCGTACTGGACGGAGGAGACGTTGCGAGGTGTCCAGTCGCGCTATCCGAGGCTCGACATGGATCCATGGAGGGCCGCCTGTACCGGTCGCCGTGGTTAGCCGGTCGAGCCCGTCGCCCGTCTCCTCGCCGTCGGGATCGTTCCAGGTTCCCGGATCGGCCCTCTCAACCCAGCGACGGGGCCACGTGGGACCGGTCGGCGGCGGCCCGCAGGAGCTCGTCTACGGCGCCGGTTTCGAGCGGTCGCGAGAACAGGTAACCCTGCCCGATGTTGACATCCTCGGCCTGCAGCAGCCGGCACTGATCGACGGTCTCGATCCCCTCGGCCACGGTTTCGAGGTCGAGCACCTTGCCCAGTTGAACCAGTGTGTGGACGATGGCGGCAGACTCCTTGGTCTTGGCCACTCCCGACACGAAGGACTGGTCGATCTTGAGTACGTCGATGGGGAACTGGCGCAGGTAGGCGAGTGACGAGTACCCGGTGCCGAAGTCATCGATGGCCAGGCTCACTCCGAGCGCCTTCAGGAGCTTGAGCCGGACGACGGTCGCCTCGACGTCGTGCATCAACGTGGTTTCGGTGAGCTCCAGATTCAGCTTGCCGGGATCGAAGCCGCTGGCCGTCAATGCACTGTGCACGTCGTCGATGACCCGGTCCCGCTCGAGTTGGACGCCCGAGATGTTCACCGACATGGCGATCTGATGGCCCTGGCGGTGCCACTCGGATCCCTGGCGGCACGCCTCGTGGAGCGCCCATTCGCCGACCGGGATGATGAGGCCACTGGACTCGAGGGCCGGGATGAAACTGCTGGGTTGTACGACCCCCCGTTGCGGGTGACGCCATCGCAGGAGCGCCTCCACGCCCACGAATGTTCCCGTGGCCAGCTCCACGGTGGGCTGGTAGAGGAGAAAGAACTCACCGTTGTCCAGGGCATGGTGCAGGTCGACCTCGATCGTCCGTTGATCGTCGACGGCCTCCTGCATGGCCGGCGAAAACGCCACCGTGCAGTGTTTGCCGGCGGCCTTGGCCCGGTAGAGGGCGATGTCGGCGTCGCGGAGCAGTTCCCCGGGGTGCGCCCGGTCACCTTCGGCGATCCCGATGCTCGCCGTCACCTGGAAGGGGACGTCGCTGGCCGAGATCGAGAACGGTGGGGCCAGGACGTCACGGATCCGTTCCGCCACCACGTCCGATCCCGCGGCCAGGGAAGCGCCTTCGATCAGCACGATGAACTCGTCACCGCCGAGCCGGCCCACCGTGTCTCCTTCACGGAGTGCGCTGGTCAGTCTGGCCGCGACATCGGCCAGCAGTTGGTCGCCGGCCTCATGGCCCAGGGTGTCGTTGATGTCCTTGAAGTTGTCGAGGTCGAGGAAGAGCGCGGC
>JBEKOI010000023.1:0-22251 GCA_049521915.1 Acidimicrobiales bacterium
CCTAGCCGCCCAGGCCGTCGCCCAGACGGTGATGTTGCTCCTGCTCGCACCCGTGCTCCCCTTCGTGACCGAGGAGGTGTGGTCGTGGTGGCAGGTCGGATCCATCCACACGGCCGCGTGGCCGGTCGTCGCCGAGCTCGGCCCCGCCGCCGCCGCCGCGGCGGCAACGGCCGCGGCCACCGGGTCCGGCGGGGAGGACCCCGTGCTCGAGGTCACCGCCTCCGTGCTCGGGAGGATCCGCCAGGCCAAGTCCACGGCCAAGCGTTCGATGCGCTCGCCGGTGGAGACCCTGACCGTCGTGGACACCCCGGCCCGCATCGCCGCCCTCCTGTCGGCCGAGGGCGACCTGCGGGACGCCGGCGCGGTGGTCACGCTGGTCACGGGTGAGAGCACCGGCACCGATGAGGCCACTGTCGCCGTGGAGCTCGCGCCCGAGGGGTGAGCGGCGGGTTCTTCAGGACAGGTAGACGTTGAGGGCGGCCTCGGCCATCTCGGCCGGTGTTCCCTCCTGCTGGATCCGGCCGTGCACCATGATGGCGGCCCGGGTGGCCACTGACAGGGCGGTGGTCACGAACTGCTCGACCAACAGGATGGTCATGCCCTGGCGGCCCAGGTTCCCGACCAGCTCGTAGAGCTCGGCCACGATCAGAGGGGCCAGCCCCATGGACAGCTCGTCGAGCAGCAGGACCCGGGGATCGGTGACCAGTGCCCGCGAGATGGCCAGCATCTGCTGCTCACCACCCGAGAGGGTCCCGGCCAGCTGGCCGCGGCGCTCCTTCAGCCGGGGAAAGGTGGTGAACGTCCTCTCCTCGACCTCCCTGACGGTGATGCCACCCCGGTACGTCCAGATGCGGAGGTTCTCGCGGACGGTCAGGTTGGGGAAGATGCCTCGGCCCTCCGGTACCGCGCACACGCCGCTGCGGGCCAGCCGTTCGGGGGGACGCTTCCCGACCGCCTCGTCTCCGATCAGCACCTCCCCGGCGGTCGGGCGCATGCGGCCGCTGATCACCTTCAGGAGCGTCGACTTTCCGGCCCCGTTGGGCCCGAGGAGGGCGAAGACACTGCCCGGGGGGATCACCAGTTCGACACCGTGGATGACCTCGATACGCCCGTAGGCCGCCCGCACCCCGCTCAGGACGATGCTCGGTGGGAGCTGCCGGGCCTCGGCCGACTGGACCTCGGTCGTGTCGGTCATCGACCGGTGCCGTCATCGGAGTCGCCCCGGGCGCTCGGCGTGGCGCCGGGGGCGGGCGCGGCCTCACCCAGGTAGGCGGCCTGGACCATCGGGTCCTTGCGGATCTCCTCCGGCGTCCCCGAGGCGATGATGTCGCCGAAGTCCAGCACGTAGATGTGGTCGCAGATGCGCATCACCAATTCCATGTCGTGCTCCACCAGCAGCACCGCCATGCCGCCCGAGGCCAGTCCGACCAGGAGCTTCCCGAGGGCGCTCGACTCGACCTCGTCGAGGCCCGAGCCGGGCTCGTCCAGTAGGAGGAGCTTCGGTCCGATGGCCAGAGCCCGGGCCAGTTCGACCATCCGCGCCAGCCCCGTGGACATGGCCGCCGCGCTCTGGTCCCCCCGCCCGCCGAGCCCGACCCCATCGAGCAGCCGGTCGGCGGTGAGGGCCTCCGCGGAGCCACCTCCGATGACGACCGCCTCATCGCCCGATTCCGGTGCCGGCCCGGCATGACGCCGCCTCCGGACCGCCCGTCGAAGGGCGGGCCACTGCCACCATCTGACCGTCGATTCCAATCCGACCTGGACGTTCTCGCCGGCGGTGAGCGAGCCGAACAGCTCGAGGCGCTGGAAGGTCCGGGCCAGTCCGAGCCGGGCCCGATGATGGGGCTTCATCTTGGTGACGTCGGTGTCGAACAGGTGGACGGTGCCCCGCCCGGGTGACTGCAACCCGCTGATCACGTTGAACAGGGTGGTCTTGCCGGCGCCGTTGGGCCCGATCAACCCGGTGACCGTCCCGGGCTGCACGGAGAGGCTGACATCGCTGAGGGCGGAGACGCCACCGAATCGGACGGCGACCTCCGACACGGTCAGGACGGCACCGCCTCCGGAGGTGTCCTCAGCCGGCGGCACGTGTCCCACCCCCGAAGGCCACGTTGCCGAGCGGGGTGGCCGGTGCCGGCGTGTCATCGGACGCGCCGTGCCTGCCCCACGGAAGAAGACCCTGGACGGCTTCGATGCCGAGGATGCCGCCCGCCGCCCTCCCGATGAGGATGATCCCGGCGCCGGCGAAGAGGCCGAGACCGTTCATCCACACCTGGTTCAGGACGACGAAGGTCACCGCGGCGAGGAAGGCCCCGGAGACGGTGCGGATGCTCCACACGGTGACGAACAGGACGAAGATGATGCCGGAGAAGAAGTCGAAGTCCGAGGTGCCCACCGTCTGTTGGACCGTCCCGTAGAGGCCGCCGGCCAGGCCGGCCATACCGGCGGCGATGGCGAAGACGGCAACCTTGGTGAATCCGATGTTGAGGCCCACCGTGGCGTAGGCAGCCGGCGAGTCGTTGAGGGCCACCAGCCTCCGGCCGAACATGGACCGCCGTATGGCCAGCACCATCCATGCAGCCAGGACGAAGAACGCGGTGACGAGGAGGAACTCTGATGCATCCCCGCCGAACGAGAGCCCGGGCAGCACGATCCGGCCCACGTTGAGGCCGCCCGAGCCGTAGATGTGGGTGTCGGTGAAGAACCCGTTGGCCACCGCGTCGGCAAAGGCGAAGGTGGCCAAGGCCAGATAGAGATCGCGGAGCCGGATGGTGGGGAGGGCCACGAGCGCCCCGATCCCGGCACAGATGAGGGTGGCGGCGATGAGTCCGAGGAACGAGCCGCCGCCGGCCACCTTACCCATGACGAAGGCGCCGATCCCCATGAAGGAGAACTGGCACAGGGAGATCTGCCCCGAGTACCCGGTGAGGAGGACGAGCGACAGGCCGACGATCCCGAGGGTCATCACCACCCCGCCGAGGGTGAGCACCGTCGTCCCCTGGAACTGGGTGTTGTCGAAGATCAGGGCCAACACGACGGCCACGACGTAGAAGACGACACCGGCGATGAGCGACTCCCTGCCGCCGGCCACCCTGGGGGTCCGCACCTTGGTCAGGCGGCCCACCGCCCGGAGCCGGACGGATGGCAGTGTGACCAGGGCGATGAACAGAAAGATCATGGGCAGCGCCGTCTGGCCGTCCGTGGCCAGGCTCTGCGGCAGATGGGGCAGCACGTAGTTGATGACATATTCCTGGAGCAGGCCGATGCCGATGGCGGCGATGAAGGTGACCGGGATGTTCTTGAGGCGGCCGACGATGGCCGCGGCATAGCCGTTGACCACGAGGAGGGTCATGGCCGGGATGGTCAACCCGATGGTCTGGGTCGGGGCCAGCAGCACGCCGGCCAGGGCGGCCATCACGAAGCCGAGGATCCATCCGTACTGGCTCATCCGGTTGGGCGACGCTCCCGACATGGCCAGCAGCTCGGGGTCGTCGACCACGGCCCGGAGGGCGACCCCGGTCCGGGTCTGGTAGAAGAGCAGACGCAAGGCGATGGCCACCGCCACCGCCACGCCGATGATGAGCACCTCCTGGTACTGGATGTTGATCCCCACCAGGCGGAACTGCCCGTTCACCATGTTGCCCACCAGGTGCTGGGTGCTCGGGCTCCAGGTGATGGCGGCGAATCCGGTGAGGATGACCAACAGACCGAGCGTGACCATGACCGGTCGTTCGGCCGAAGCCCCGTGGAGCCTGCGCATGAGCACCCGTTCCACGAGCGCCCCGGACAGGGAGGCGCCGACGACGAGGATGATGAACAGTGCCACCAGGATGTTCACATGGTCGTCGGTGACCAGCCCCCAGTAGCAGAAGGCGGCGATCATGCCCACCGCCCCCTGGGCGAAGTTGAAGACGCCCGACGTCGTGTACGTGACGACCAGGCCGGTGGCCGCGATGGCGTACCCCGCACCGAACATGATGCCGAACACGCTGTACTGCAGGAAGTTGCTCACCGAATCAATCCCGTTCCCCGTTGGACCTCATCAGACAGCTGCGGTGCCCCCGAACCCGATCAGGACTTCGGTTGCGTCACATAGGAATAGTCACACCGGTATCCGTTGGTCGGGCTGTTGATGGGCGGGTTGTTCTGGCGGGTCCACTGCGAATTGAGAACCTGGCCCACCAGATAGCAGTTGGACGTCGTCCTGGCCGCCGGGTCACTGGTGGTCACGATGTTGCCGCCGTTGAACGTGGTGATCTTCGACAGGGCGGACAGGATCGACCCGCGGCTCGGATTGGAGCCCGCGTTCTTCAGCGCCTGGGCGAACAGCTGGGCCGACAGCCACCCGTAGAGGGTGAACAGGTCAGCGTGGAAACCGGGCGAGGCCACGTTCACCCAGTGCAGGAACTGTGCCACCGCCGGAATCGTCGACGAGTCCCCTCCGAGGTAGAGGGAGGCGTTCTGGTCGAAGTAGGAGCCATTGACCGCCTGTGGGCCCCCGGCCGCGGGGATGAGCGCGGTCGAGTAGGTGGCCGCGCCGAGGACCACGAGGGGGTGGAAGTTCTGCTGGACGAGGTTCTTGAGCAGCGCCGAGGCGTAGACCTCGGCCATCTGGTCGATGAACAACACCTTCACCCCGGCGTTTCTCATGGCGATGACGTTGGGTGTGAAGTCGAACTGGGTGTCGCCGTATTGCTGCTCGTAGACGACCTTGTACCCGACCTTCTCCATGACGTACTTCTCACCGGCCCAATCCGCTTCGGGCGACGGGAGGTCGGCCACCAGCGTTCCGACGTGCTGGAGCGGTGCCGAGCCGAACTTCTTCCAGTAGTACTGCAGCGCGCCCTCCTCCCAGCCGCCCTCGAGGGGGACGCTGCTGTACACGTTGGGCAGCGCGTTCGTCGCCGGGTCGAGGACCTGGGCCACGTCGGGAACACCCGGGTTCTGAGCCAGGACCGTTCCGCCGAAGCTGTCGAAGGTGGAGAACCCACCGACCAGCGCGGCGTCCGTGGACACGGCGTTCTGGGTAGCCTCCTTGTTGCCGGTGCCCGTGTACTGGTCGTCAGCGCTGTCGACGATGATCCTGCGCCCGTTGACACCACCGGTGGAGTTGACGTAGTCGGCGTAGGCCTGGGTGCCGACCAGGGCCCCCTTGAAGAGACCGCCGAGGGCGAGCGTGGAGACGTTGCCGACCCGGATCGAGGTGGCGGTGATTCCGGTGTGGTCGCTGTAGGCGCTGGCCGGTATCGACCTGCCCGATGCCCCCGATCCACCCGATGTCGTCGTCGTCGACGACGAGTTGGTGGAGCTGCAGGCCACCGAGGCGACGGCCACCACTGCAACCATCGCCAGCGCGGCCATGCGCGTCTTCCACGATGCAGAACCCAAGGCTCCCCCTTGTTGTCGGTCCAGGCCACGTCGGGCGGGATTCGGTCCCGGGCAACATGACGGAAATATGAATATGTGACTCTACGTCAGAAACTCGTCTGTGTGTCTAGCACTCCAGCCGAGAAGGGTCAGAAATCCGAGGCGGGAACCTGACCCGGCACCCGGAGCCCGGCCCGGGTCCGCATGGCCTCGAGAAACCTGACCGCGCCCATGGTGGTGTGCCGGCAACGGATCGAGGCCAGGACGTCGAAGGCGTGCTGGGCCCGGGGCAGCTCGACATAGGCCACCGGCGCCTCCGAGGCCATCCGCAGTTCGGCCACGAAGTGGCGGGCCACGGTCAACGGAACCAGGGTGTCGTTGACCCCGTGCATGACGAACATGGGCGGTGCCGAGGACGTCACCCGGTGGTCCGGTGAGGCCTGCTCGAATTGGTCGGGGTTGTCCGAGATCGTGGTTTTCATCACCCGGCGCTCGAGGAGGTCGAGGAGCCCGGGCCCGTAGGCGCCGGACAACGCCGGGTCCACGGTGGTGTCGTACACGCCGTAGTAGGGCAGGCAGGCGTCGACCGAGGTGTCCAGGTCCTCGAACCCGGGCTGCCACTCGCGCTGATTGGGCGTGAGGGCCAGCAGGGACGACAGATGACCTCCGGCCGAGCCTCCGGAGACGGCGATGAAGCCCGGATCCCCGCCGTACTCGGCGATGTGGTCCCTGACCCAGGCCACCGCCCGCTTGCAGTCCACGATGTGGGCCGGCCAGGTGGCCCGCGGGCTCAGCCGGTAGTTGATGGCCACGCAGATCCAACCTCGCCGGGCCAACTCGTGGAGCATCGGGATGCCCTGCTGGCGCTTGTCCCCCATGACCCAGGCGCCCCCGTGGATGTAGACGAGGACCGGTGCCCCCACCGGCGCCGGCGCCCGCCGGGTGAGGAGATCGAGCTTGTGCCGGTAGTTCCCGTCACCCCAGTAGTCCACGTTCCTGACCCGCTTGATGCCCCACCAACGGAAGGGCACGGCGATGGCCAGCCGCCACCAGCGGTTCCAGGACGGGGCCGGGTCGAATCCTTCGGCGGTGATGGCCCCACCCTTGGCCCCCTCGAGCGCCTCATCGACCAGTCGACCGGCGCCGTGGGCGATCACGGCCAGCTGCACCAGCCCGGCCCAGGAACCGGCGGCGATGGCCAGGCCGACCCATCCCGGCCACGAGCCGAGGGCGCCGTTCCAGACAAAGACCGCGGCACCGGCCACCCCGAAGGCGCACACCTGCAGGGGGAGCTCACCCGGTATCCAGCCCAGCGCGAAGCTGACCACGGTGAACGGCTCCCGCTTGACCGGGCGGTAGGCGTTGACCACGAGCACCGCGAAGGCAATGCTGACTGCGAGGAACACCCAGGCCACCCCTCCATCAAACACGGTCCCGCCCGAGATGTGAAACCAATCGGGTCCGGGGCGGGAACCCGAGGGGGGAGGTGGCCGCAGTCCGTGAAGGGGGATCGGGTATGGAACGACTCAGTGGGCTGGACGCAAGTTTCCTCTATCTCGAGACCCCGAGCCTCCACATGCACGTGGCCATGACCCTGGTCTTCGACCCGTCGACCGTCCCGGGGGGCTACTCGTTCGAGCGGATGAAGACCGGGATCGCCCGCCGTCTCCCCTGCGCCCCCGTGTTCAGGCGCCGCCTGGTCGAGGTGCCGTTCCGGCTCGGCCACCCGGTGTGGGTCGACGACCCCGGATTCGACATCGACTACCACGTGAGGAGGGCGGCGGTCCCGAAGCCCGGTGGGTTGCGCGAGCTGGCCGACCTGACCGGGGAGATCACCGGGCACCAGCTGGATCGGGCCCGGCCCCTGTGGGAGATGTGGATCATCGAGGGCCTGGCCGACGACAACATCGGCTTTGTGGCCAAGATGCACCACTCCACCGTCGACGGCGTGTCGGGGGCCGAGCTGCTCTCCGTGCTCTTCGATCTCGACCCCGACCCGGAGCTGCAGGTCGAGCGGCCCGAGTCCCCGGTCGACGAGCGGATCCCGTCGGGGCTGGAGCTGATGGCCCAGGCCGCGGTGGCCCGGTCCATGCGACCCTTCGAGATGACCCGCGACATCGTCCGCACCAGTCACCGGGTGCTCAACGTGCGCAAGGTACGCGTCGGGCCGCCGGAGCGGAGCGACCGGTCGAAGGCCGCCCTCCCGCTCTCCGCCCCCAGGACCTCGTTCAACACCGCCCTCACCTGGCGCCGGAGCGTGACGCTGACCGCCATCGGCCTGGCCGACGTCAAGCGGGTGAAGAACGCCACCGGGACCACCGTGAACGACGTCATCCTGGCCGTCTGCACCGGAGCAGTGCGCTCCTTCCTGCTCGACGGGGACGAGCTCCCCGACAAACCGCTGGTGGCGGTGGTGCCGGTGTCGGTACGACCGGACATCGGCTCGCCCAGGGGCTCCAACCAGCTTTCGACGATGTTCGTCCACCTCCCGGCCAACCTCGACGATCCCATCGACCGCCTGATGGCCATTCACGAGGGCACCAAGGGAGCCAAGGAGGAGCACAACGCCCTGGGGGCCGACACGTTGCAGAGCTGGACCGAGCACGCCACCCCCAACGTCTTCGCCAGCGGCGCCCGGCTGTACTCGGCCATGCGGCTGGCCAACCGGCACCGGCCCATCGCCAATCTGGTCATCTCCAACGTGCCGGGCCCGGACTTCCCGCTGTACCTGGGCGGTGCCGAGCTGAAGGCCGGCTTCCCGCTCGGACCGGTCATGGAGGGAATGGGGCTCAATATCACCGTGATGAGCTACCGGGGCGTCCTGTACTGGGGGATCATGGCCTGTCCCGACTCCATCCCCGGGCTGTGGAACCTGACCGCCGCCATACCGCCGGCCCTCGACGAGCTCCTCGATGCCGCAGGGGAGCCACCGGCCACCTACCGGTCCGAGGACGCGGCCGCGGCCGTCAGGGCATCGGGACTCGAGGTCGAGGTGCCCGACACCTGAACCTCCCGGCACCGGAGAGGGCTCGGGCACCGACCTCCGTCACGGCGCCCGGGCCACCGCCATCGACGACGCCCCGGGACACACCCCGATCGGCCTCCCGAACATCTGGGACCCGGGTTGGAACGGGATGACCGCGCTGAACCCGTCGACGACGAAGGCACCGGTGTTGCCCGGCCCGAACACGATGTCGGTCGGATGCCCGGTACCCGCCCGCGGCGGAAGTCGCACCGGATCGACCGGATCGGCGAAGGTGGCCAGAGAGACCGGGTTCACCCAGTTGTTGGCCGCGTCGGCCACCAACAGCTCCGTCCCGGTCGGGTCGAGGGCGATGGACGCAGGGTCCGAGATGCCGAACTTGTCGAATCCGGTCATGGGCTGTGCGGCACCGGTGGCGGTGGCGATGGGGAGCACCCTCCCGCCGTAGTCGGTTCCACCTTGTCCGACCACGTAAACGGTGGCTCCGTTGCCACTGACGACGATGCCATGGGGCGAGTTCACCGACGACACCGACAACCTGGTGGGGATCTGTGCCCCCGCGGTGGCGGTGGCCGTGTCGACCGGGAACACCCCACCGGCGACGAGTGCGTAGAGCGTCGTGCTGGCCGGATCGAGCGCCAACCCGAAGATGGTGTCACCCGGGCCGAGGTCGAGTGGCGCACCGACCTGGTGGGTGACGGCATCGACCGGGACGATGGTGCTGCCGCTGGCGGCCAGGACGGTCCTCCCGCCCGGCATGACCACAATGGCGTGGGTGCCACCCTGGCCGGGAATCTTGATGGGCTCCTCGGCCTGCTGGGTGACCAGGTTGATGGGTATGACCACGTTCTGGACGCTCACCCCGGAGGTCGGGACGGCCGTACCTTCGGTCGTCGTCCCCGTCGCGCCGGTGGTGACCGGGGGCAGCGTGCGCCTGGTCGAGGGGGAAGGGGTCACGCCGTCGCTGGTCACCACATAGGCCCAGCGACCGTCGGGCGACGTGGCGATGGCGAAATTCCCGAGGTCCGGAGTCCCCGAGATGGGCAGCCGGATGTCGGGCTCGGCCGTATGCGTGGCCAGCTCCACCGGCGTCACCGCGTTGGGGCACACCACGTAGCCCAGCGCACCCGGAGGCGACAACGACGGGGCGACGACCGCCGGGGGCGTCGGCGTGGAGAACAACGAGCAGCCGGCGAGGGCGGTGGCCGTGACCAGCAGCGCCGGCGCCAGGTGCCGGTGAAGTCGTCGCCGGTCCGCGTCCACCGGACGCGGTGCCGCGGCGGACGCAGAGACGGCGGACGGGGCCGACCGGGGCCCGGACCGGGTCACGTGCCGGATCCCGGCTCAGGAATGTTCGAAATTCGGTGCACCTTCGACGGCGAAGGCGAATTCGTCGACATAGCACCACCACCAGCCCTCCCCCGGCTCGAACGACTGCACCAGCGGGTGGCCCGTCTCGTCGAAGTGGGCCGTGGCATGCTGCCCGGGAGAGCTGTCACAACACCCCACATGACCGCACAGCATGCACACCCTGAGATGCACCCACCGGCTGCCTTGGCGCAGGCAGTCTTCGCAGCCGTCCGATGACGGTTCGACCTCTTGCACCTGGGCCAGATGGTTGCAGAACTCCTCGGCTTCGGTCATGGCTTCTCCTCCGGGCGCAGGGCTCCTCCAACCCCGGGTGCCGGGCGCCAGCGGCTCGGGACCGATGGTACCGGCCGATCGACGGTCGCCGTCATCGGGCTCGGATCGCCTGCACGGCCAGGGGGACCGGCATGCAGCCGGAATGGGCCAGGGCGTCGTGGAAATCGCGGAGCACGCCTCCGCCGGCCAGCCAGTCGTCCCGCGCCCGCTCGATGGCCATGGCCCCGGTCAGGTAGGCCGAGGCCTGGGTCGGCCAGGCACAGTAGCGGGCCACCTCCGACCGGGCCGTGGGCAACGGCAGCAGCGCCTTGTCATGCATGAAGGCCACGGCATCGTCGAAGGACATCTCCCCGGTGTGGAGCGAGGTGTCGACGACGATGCGGGCGGCTCGGAACAGGCGGGCCTCGAGCTGCCCGAGCTCCTGTTCGGGCGTGAAGAACCCGGCATCCCGCATCATCCCCTCCGCATAGAGTGCCCATCCCTCGGCGAAATAGTCGGACATGAAGATCCTGCGCACCTCCCGGGACTCCTTGGTGGTCATCAGGTGCCAGTGGTGGCCGGGGTAGGCCTCGTGGACAGCGGTGGTGGCCATCGAATAGGTGGCGTTGCTCTCGAGCAAGCCGTCGATCTCTTCTGCATCCCCGTCGTCCACCGGGTAGGGCACGAAGAAATAGCCCTCCCGGGAGGGCTTGAACATGGGCGGCGCGATGTAACAGGCCACCGCCAACGTTGCCCGCACCGCGGGCGGAGCCGGGAGGACGAGGCAGCGTTCGTCCGGGGGGTCGGTGACCAGCCCCTGGTCGATCATGAAGCGCCGGGCCTCGAGGCAGATGGTCTGGTACCCGGTCCGCATGGCCTCGATCGACGCCGGATGGACCTGCTGGAGCTGGCGTACCACCGCGGCCCAGTCACCCGAGCCGCCGGTGATGCGGGCGGAGACCTCCGCCATCCTGGCCGCCACCCGGTGGTACTCGTCCCACCCCTGCTGGCGCAGAGACCGGGCATCCGTGTCGAGCAGCTCCCCTTTTTCGAGGACCGCGTTGTACCGGTCCTCGCCGAAGACATACGTGCCCGTGCACGCCGCCGCCAGCGCCCGCAGGCGATCGGCGAATTTCTCGTATGCCCGGGCCCCGATCTCCCCGGCCTCGCCCAGCCGCTTCCGGTTGCCGGGCTCCGAGGCCAGCAGGGCCACCTCATGCCGGGCGAAGCCGACGTTGGCCACGCACTCGGACAGGCTGCGCTCGACGATGAGTCGGTTGGCCAGCGACGGGTCGAGGTTGTCACAGGCGTCGTCGAGCACGTCCCCGATGCCGTGCAGCCGGGCGACGGCCGCGTCGGTGAGCTCGTCCTCGGACCGCATGGCCAGGAGGAAGAGCTCGGTGATGCCGGTCTCGAGGTAGCCCTCGGGGGAGCGCCGCCACTCCTCCCAGTCGGCCACGGCCGCCCGCCGGTCCAGTCGGGCGATGACCAGCGCCCGATCGATGGACTGGTCGAACGTGAGGGTACCGACGTCGAAACCCCTGAAGCGCCGGACCCAGGAATCGTCGTCGGCGGCGCGGCGTTCGAACCCGGCTGCGGAAAGATCGTCCAGGCGGTGGTCGAAACCGTCCCGACCCACGACAGACGCCATCCGGGGCGATTCGTCGAACTCTCTGGCCATGAGCTGGCCGATCGCCTGCTCGAAGGCATCGGTCGGTGCGGTCATCTGTCGGAGTATAAGAACCCGTCCGCGGTGGGGACGGTTTGGCGCCGGTCCCCGGCGGTCAGAACGGCAGGTACGACTCCGACCGGCCACTCGACACCAACGTGGCGGCCACGTGGTCGGCCAGCATCTCGAGCGGCCTGATCTCCTCGCTGCTCAACTGCACGGGCCTCGAGTGGGCCAGGACGACGCTGCCCACCCGCGTCCGGTGGGCCCACAGCGGGAGCACGACCACGGCTCTGGCCCCGCCGTCGCGCAGCGAACCGGTCCCGACGAACCCCCGGCCGAGCGCATCCGATCCGGTGTAACACGATCGGATCTCGCCCACCAACGAGGACAGCGCGTGGAGGTCCGCCGACGCCAGATTGAAGAGGTCCTCGGCCAAGGGCCCGGCCGCCGCGGCCACCGAATGCCCGCCGGACGTGGTCAGGACGAGTGCGGCCGAGTCCAGCTGTGAGGCCTCCTTGATGCATCGCACCAGGCGCTCCGCCATGTGCGGTTCGTCGGTGATCCCCGAGATGGCCACTGACGCATGGGCGGTGCGGTCCCACGCCGATTCCTCCAGGGTGTCGGCGATGGCGTGTAGCCGGTCGGCCAGCATGGCCGCGCCGCGCTGGAGCCGCTCCAGCATGCCTTCGGGCAGCGGCACCAGGGACTCGATGTTGAGGGCGCCGATGGTCGAGTCCCCGATCCTGATCGGAACACAGATCTCCGAGACGACACCGGGGATGGCCTCGAGGTAGTCAGGACTCACCGAGACGTCCGGGACCACGATCGGCTCACCGGACATCCAGGTGCGCCCGGTGATGCCGGCCGATCCGCACATGCCGTCGAGGATCTGCCAGAGTCCCCGCTGGGCGATGCAGCGCAGCTCGCCGCGCCGTTCGAGATAGACGCTCGGCATGACCTGGCCCTGCCGGAACAGATGCTCGACCACCACCGAACAGGCCCGGCGGGAATCCGGCGCCCGGTCGAGTGCGTCGGCCAGCTTCTCGTCGGACGACACGCCACCGCCCGTACCCAGGTTGGGCACCCGGGTGCCCGGCGGGTGGGGGGAGTCGACGGTCGGCCATGCGGGACCGGGACGGGCCAGGAGATAGCCCTGCACCAGATGGACCTCGGCATCGCAGAGGATGTCGAGCTCGGTCTCGGACTCCACCCCTTCGGCGATCACGCTGGTGCCCACGTCGCGGGCGAAGGCCACCATGGCGCTGACCAGGGCGCGACGGTTCTTGTCCGTACCGAGGTCGCGCACCAGCTCCCGGTCGAGCTTCAAGAAGTCAGGGGTGAGCTCGATGACGTGCCGCAAGCTCGAGTACCCGGCCCCGGCGTCGTCGATGGCGATCCGCACCCCCCGGGCCAGCCAGGGCTCGAGATCGTGGCGGAGCAGGCAGTAGTCGGCCACGGCCTCCTGCTCGGTCCATTCGATCACCAGGCGGTCGGGGAGGTCGTCGAGGACCTGTATGGCCGCCGGATCGGCCAGCAACGACGGGCTCAGGTTCACGAACAGCAACCGCTCCTCGGGGATGGGCCCCAGCTCGGCCGCGGCGGCCAGGCAGGCGACCTCGAGCTGGCGGCGGAGGCCGAACTGCTCGGCCTTGGCCAACCACCAGTCGGGAGGCCGGACGGGTTCGAGCGGCATACGGGCCAGGGCCTCGTAGCCCACGATGAGCTGGTCGGCCGGCCGGACCACCGGCTGCACCACCGACTCCACGACCCCCGGCCGGCACAGCGCCAGGACCGACTGGCGGACCGCAGAGGAGTCGTCGCGCTCCGCGCCCAGGCGAACACTACGCAGAGCCATGCGCTTGCATCGACTGGAACCGGCCCCATCTTGAGCCGGTCAGGCCAAGATTTCCATCCGTCCGTGCGGGCCGGGGACCGGGGCTCCGGCTCCGTTCACGTGGTGGCGACGAGGTCCGCCGGGGCGGTGACGGCGAGCAACCCGGCCACCGCCGGCGCCCACCAGGTGGCGCTCGGCCTCCGCCGGTCGATGGCCGCGGCCAGACGGTGGGTGGCGGGATGCCCGCCGGTCACCACCGCCACCTGCGGCGAGGTACGGGGGCTGCCGTGGACGCCCCGGACGGGAAGCTCGACCGGCGAGAACCAGCGCCCGGCCCGGGCCCAGGCCAGGACGGTTTCGTCGTCGAGTCTGCGCGTGCCCTCGACGCCGGGCACATCGGTCAGCCACCGGTCGTCGCGGGCCATCTCCCCGCCGGCGACGGCCACCGCGCCATCGTCGATGACGAGTCCACCCAGCCCGAGCCGACCGGCCGCGGCACCGAGGTCGATGGGCACCGGTTCGACGACGGCTTCCTGACTGTGGTCGCTCACCACGATGACCACCCAACTGCTCCACTCCGTGCGCAACGCCTCGGTGATCGACCCGAGGAGGGCGTCGGCCCGGCCGTAACGCCGCAGGGCCTCCGGGCTGTCCGGGCCGAAGATGTGGGCCACGGTATCGGGCTCGTTCAGCTGCGCCACGATCAGCTCGGCGTCACCGCCCACCGCCTCGAGCACCCGGGCCGCGGTCTCGCGGTCCTTGGCGTAGCCCAGCACGTCGAGGGCCACACCATCGGCGAACCCACCGTCGGGCCAGACGGAGTCGGCCGCCCGGGCCCCCGTGACCCCCACGAGGTGGTAGTCGCCGAACACCGCCGCACTGCGCCGGCCGGCGGCGCACATCGCATCGAAGATCGTGGGGGACGACGGACCCTGCTGCCACGACGGGACCGGGCCGTCGGGTGTGGGAATCTCGTTGGCCACGATCCCGTGCACAGCGGGGGCCACGCCGGTGACGAACGTGGCGTGGTTGGGGTAGGTCGACGTCGGCATCACGCCGAGCCCACCCTCCGGGCACCACCCGCCGGTTCGGGCCAGCGAGGTCAGGACGGGCATGGTGTCGCCGTTCACGTGTCTCGGGGACACGCCGTCGAGGACCAGAAACAGCACCCTCATGCAGCCACCGCCGCCGCCACCGCCACCGTCGCCGTCGCCGTCGCCGCCCGGGCGGTCATCCGGCCATCAGCTCCAGCGTGGACAGCCAGGCGTCGAGGGCGGGCACCCGGGCCCCGGGGTCCTTGGCCGCCTCGTCCGCCCGTCGGAGCTCGACCGCAGCGGCAAAGAACGGTGAGGCGCGGAAGAGGGTCAACTCGTCGACGGTCATCGACTCGCCCTGCTCGGCCAGCGTCCGCAGGCTGCCCTCCGACAGCTGCTCCCGATACGATCCGTCCACCGAGACCAGGAAGCGCTTCGCCGGGACGTGGCTCTCGATGAGCGCCGCCACCCGTTCGCCGAAGACCGGGCGCACGAACGCCGCGCCCACCTCGCCGTGGACGTCCGCGCATCCCGGCATCAGCACATGGCCCACGTCGTGGAGGAGTCCGGCCACCTGGAGCTCGGCATCACCCGGGTGGGCGGTGTGCAGGTGCGCAGCGCACTGGAGCCCGTGATGGAGGATGCTGAGCCCGGTGATCTCCTCGTTCGGCTCCTCCATCGAGCCGGCTTGGCGCAGGAGGCCGATGACGGTGACCAGGGTCGGTCGGTCGGCGACAGCCTCTCTCATCCACCAGATCCTAAACCCGGCCGTCAGGGGTGCGGCGGGGTGCGGTGCCGATCGGGGCTAACGGAGGCCGGGGACCACAAACTCGTCCACCCAACGGCGGACACTGGCCGGATCGTCGGCGTCCACGGCGTCGCCGGGGACGGTGACGAGCGACAGCACCGTTCGCATGACCCACTCCCCCCCTCGGACGACGTCGAGGTCGGCCCTGACCTCGCCGCGGAAACGGGCGGCCTCGAGGTACGGGTGCCAGAACACGGCCATGCCCGGCATCATCTCCGGCAAGCCGACGCCGACCGTCTCGGCGTAGGCCGCCGGCTCCTCCGCCTTGAGCCGGAGCAGGAGAGCTCCCGGCTTGTGCTCCCTCGATATCCGGACCGCCTCCGCCACCTGCGCGGCGATGCCCCGGGCCGCGGAGACCCGGGCGTGGGCGTCGGCCCAGAACATCTCGTCCGTGCGGGCCAGCGCGGCGACGACGAGCGACGCCTTGTCCGGGAAGTGCTTGTACAGCCAGGCGCGGGACATTCCCGCTTCGTGCGCGATCTCGATGACCGTCGTCCGGCGGATGCCCGACCGACGCAGGCACCGTTCGGCCGCGGCCAGCAGGCGGTCACGGCTGCCGACACCGCTGACGTCGGTCGCCGGGCTCACCGGACGACGAAGTCGTCGAAGTCGGGCTCCTTCGTCCAGCTCCAATAGTCGACGAGCCGCCACGGGCTCAGGACGTGGATCTCCCCGTAGGCGTTCTTGAAGAACGAATGGCGCACCGACGGCTGGGACCAGACCAGCTTCTTGATCTCCTCCTGGGAGCGCTCGTGCCAGCCTTCGTACTTGTCCTGGCGCGGCTCCATCGAGCGGTGGCCGCCGACGATGAGCTCCTCCAGGCACTGGGTGATGTAGCGCATCTGGCACTCGGAATGGAAGATGAGGCTGCCGCCGTGGGCCAGGTTGGTGCCGGGTCCGTACATGCAGAACAGGTTCGGGAACCCGGGCACGGTGATGCCCAGATAGGCCGCCGGCCGCTCGCCCCACAGGGTGCGGAGATCGGCCCCGTCGCGCCCGGTGACGTCGAGTGGCCACAGGACCCGATTGGCGTAGAAGCCGGTGGCGTAGACGATCACGTCAGCCCGATAGTGCTCGCCGTCGACGGTCACGACGCCGTCGGCATCGATGTGGTCGATGCCGGTGCGGACGAGATCGACGTTGTCCCGGGTGAGTGCCTTGAGCCAGCTGCCGTTGTCCTGGAGGGTGCGCTTCCCGGTGGCCGGGTAGTCCGGGACGACCTTGGCGATGAGGTCCTGGTCGTCGCCCACCTGGCTCACGATCCAGTCGGTGAACATCTGCCGGGTGAGCTCGTTCATCTCGCTCACCGCCCGCTGCTGGTCGGGGTAGTCGGGATCGACGCGGGCCGCCTCGAGGCCCTTGTCGCAGCCGGGCCACAGGATCAGGAACCGGTACCAGCGCCCGTAGAACGGGAGGTGGCGCAGCGCCCACCTCCCACCCGGGCCCACCGTGGCGTGATAGTTCGGGTTGGGGAACATCCATTGGGCGGTCCGCTGGAATACCGTCAGGTGCTCGACCTCGCCGGCGATGGCCGGAGCTATCTGGAAGCCGCTGGCTCCGGCGCCGATCATGGCCACCCGCTTGCCGATGAGGTCCACCGAATGGTCCCAGCGGGCCGAATGGAAGGCCGGTCCGGCGAAGCTCTCCCGGCCGGGGATGTCGGGGATGTGGGGCCGGTTCAACTGGCCGACGGCGGAGATCACCGCCCGGGCCACCAGCGTCGACTCGGTGCCGTCCTCCGCCCGGACCCGCACGGTCCATGTGCCGGCCCCGTCGTCCCAGACTGCACCGAGCACCTCTGTGCCCCAGCGTACCGACGGTCCGATGCCGTGCTTGTCCATCACCGCCTCGAAATACGCCTGGAGCTCCGGTTGCCGAGCGAAGAACTCCGTCCACGCGTCACTCGGTTCGAAGCTGTAGCAGTAGAAGTGGCTGCCGACATCGACGCGTGCGCCGGGGTACGAGTTCTCCCACCAAGTCCCACCGGGTCCCGGGTTCTTCTCGACGATGGTGAACGGGATGCCGGCCTGCTTCAGCCGGATGCCGGCCAGCAGCCCCGACTGACCGCACCCGATGACCACGACGGGAAAGGCGTCGCGGGCGCTGTCCCCGGCGGGCACGGCCACCCGCCGCAGGTCGGCTCCGTCCAGCTCCATCTCCTCCATCAGCATCGGGACGTACTCGGCCGGCACCTCCTCGCACACGAGCCAGGTCATCATCTCGTGGAGCAGTTCGGCGGAGATCGGCTCGGGCTCGGGACAGCCCCGGTCGCGGTACTGGCGGATGATGTCGAGGGCGATGGTGCGGACCTCGGCCTTGTCCTCTTCGGTCATGTAGCCCTGGACCTCGTTGAGGAAGAGTCCGGCCGGCTTCAACCGTCCCCGGATGAGCTCGGGGTCGCCGGACATGTGGACCAGTGAGAGCATCAACGTCGGGATGCTCACGTCGGCCAGGGCCTCGGCGATCTCCGCGTCGCCGGTGTCGAACGGCTCGCCCGCGTGCGGGTTGCGCATGTCGTGACCCTTTCTCGACGAGGACGTTGACCTGCGAGGTGTGCCATAGTACACAACATCGCAATTGTGTCTACCGAAGGTCGGTCGGCCGACAGCCGTCCGCCGAGCAGCCGAAGACCCCGAAGCCGAAGACCGGGAAACCGTTAGGAGGGCCATGCGCCAGGTCGTCATCGACGGGCCGGGTCGGGTCCGTGTCGTCGAGGCCCCGGATCCGGTTCTGCCCGGTGCCGACGGTGCGGTGGTGACCGTGGCGTCCACCGCCATCTGCGGGTCGGACCTTCACTTCTATGACGGCGACATCCCGGTCGGTGACGGGATCGCCGTCGGCCACGAGTTCGTCGGCACCGTCGCCGAGGTGGGTCCCGACGTCCGCCGCTTCCGGCCCGGGGACCGGGTGCTCACCGCATCGGTCGCCGGTTGCGGGTACTGCGACGGATGTGCCACCGGCGATCCGGTCACCTGCATCGAGGGCCCCAAGGTCTTCGGATCGGGGGCGCTGCCCGGAGGTCAGGCCTCTGCGGTGGCGGTGCCGTCGGCCGATTTCCAGCTCCTGTCCATCCCCGAGGGGATGGACGACGAGGCAGCGTTGCTGCTCACCGACAACCTCGGGACCGGCTGGATCGGCGCCCAGCGGGCCGACTTCCCCGCCGGCGGCACCGTGGTCGTCCTCGGGCTCGGCGCCGTCGGGCTCTGCGCCGTCCGTTCCGCGTTGGCCCTGGGCGCAGGCCGGGTGCTCGCCGCCGACCCGGTGGCCGGCCGCCGTGCACTGGCATCCGACTCCGGCGCGGTCCCGATCGAGGGGCCGACGGTGGAAGCTGTGCTCGACGCAACCGGGGGCAGAGGAGCCGACGCGGTGATCGATGCCGTGGCCAGCGACGTCACGCTGGGCGACGCGCTCACCTGCGTCCGCCCCGGTGGCACGGTGTCGGTCGTCGGCGTCCATGACCTCGAGCCCTACCCGCTGCCGGTCCTGATGGGTCTGTTCCGCAGCGTCACCCTGCGGATGACGACCGCGCCGGTCCATGCCACCTGGAAGACACTGGTCCCTCTGGTGGTGAACGGCCGTCTGCGGACCGACGGCATCTTCACTCACCGGTTCGCGCTGTCGGAGGCGCCGCAGGCCTACGCCGCCGCGGCCGCCCGGAGCGCGGAGTGCGTCAAGGTGATGATGCGGCCCTGAACCGACGCCGCCCCGACCGGATCAGGCCGGGGTCCGGCCGTGCTCGACCCGCGAGGCATCGAGCGCAGCCGACAGAGCATCGGGTCCGGCCAGCCGTCGACCGGCGGCGATGAGCAGACCTCCCACCAGGCGGGCCGGCCCCCGGTGCGGATGCACACTTCGCCGGCCACGGGACCCCTCGTTCTCCCGCGACAGGCGCGACCGACGCGAGGCGGATGCGGCGCGTTGGCGCTCGGACATCCTGTCTCCCACCATCTGCTCGGCCATGAACGGGTGCATTCCCACAGAAGCCATTCTATGGGGGTCGCTTGACTCTGTCAACAATATCCCTATATAGTTATTGAACTATGCCACTGATCCACACCGACCTTCCCGCCTCGAAGAGCCCACGGGTGTCGGTGCGGCCCTCGGTGGCCATCGAGATCGAGTGGGCCCTGGCCTCCGGCGAGCGGGAGGATTACCGGGCGGACCATCCCGTTCTGGCCGCCGTCTACGAGGCCCACCCCGATCTCCAGGCCCGGGTCGACGGCATCTGGGGACCCGGCGAGGAGATGAGCTGCGGCGGCTTCATGGAGCTGATGGTGCTCGCGCACGCGGCTGGGCTCCTCTTCGCCACCGATGCCGACGAATTGCTCGACCGGCTGGAGGAGCTGTGCACCACACCACGGCCACCGGAGGACGGGCTCCCCCTGCTGACCGAGACGGCGGACGACCGGCGGGTGATCCTGCTTCGGCTGGAGCGGCTCCGGGAGTCAGGGGAACTGCGGCGCGCCTACGTGGAACTGGTTCGCGACATGTGGGCGGCGGTCCGTGCCGAGTGGGAGCGTTCGGGCCGGGGGGCGGTGGAGGTGGCGGTGGCCATCCGCCGTGAGCTCGAGGCCAAAGGAGCCGACTGGCACGAGGTGGCACGCAGCGAATGCGACTTCGGCGAGCTGCTCGACAGCACCGTGGCCAATCTCGCCCCCGACGGCGAGCTCGTCGTGGTCCCCGCCTTCTTCACCCACAAGGGACTGCTCGTCGACCTCCCGGGTGTGGTCGTCGTCGGGGTGCGCACCGACACCACCGGGGCACAGGCGCGGGCACGAACCGAAGCGCTCGCCCGCCGCCTGAAGGCGATATCGGATCCCACCCGGCTGGCGATGCTGGATGCGCTGAGGAATGGCCCGCTCACCGTCACCGAGATCGCCGTGGCCTTCGCGCTGGCCCAGCCCACTGTCAGCAACCACGTGAAGGTCCTCCGTGATGCCGGCCTGGTCTCCGATGTCCGGGACGGGACCCGGCGCCATCTGATCGTCGAGCACCGGGAGGTGGAAGAGCTGCTCACGAACTTGCACGACGTGCTGTCGGGCCGACAGGACGGCCGCCAGCTCACGGCCGGCGTTGTGCGCTCCGGTGCCGAGCTCGGGGACGGGTCGGATGACTGACGACGCGGGAGCGGTGACAGCCGCCGACCCTATGCCGTCGCCGACACCGCCTTGATGATGACCGCGTAGAGGTCGTGCCATTCGGGGGATCGGAACCCCGCCGCGGTCAGAAGCCGGGTGGCCCGTCGCTTCGTCCGGGCCTTTCCCCGGCGGCCGGCCAGCAACGTCGGAGCCAGCAACACGGAGAACTGGTCGACGAGCACGAGGCGACCGCCCGGGCGGAGGGTCCTGAAGCACTCCCCGAGCCCGGCCTGCTGATCCGACCAGTGGTCGAACGAGGTGGTGCTCACGGCCAGATCGAACCGGTCGTCGGGCGCGGGCAGGTGCTCGGCCGCCCCGATGGAGAAGCTGAGCCGGTCGTCGGTGGTGGTGGCCCGGGCCGTGTCGATCATCCTCGGAGCGGGGTCGACGCCCACCAACTCGGTTGCATCCGGAAAACGGGCGGCCAGCAGGCGGAGGAGGTAGCCGGTGCCACATCCGATGTCGAGGATCCGCCGGGGTGCCTCCGCGGGAGCGGTGACCAAGTTCGCCGTTCGGATGGAGATCTCGTGGTGCAGTCCACCGTCACGCCCTTTGTCGTAGGTCGTCGCCCGTTCGTCGAATGCGGCGACATCACGATGTGGGGGCACGTCCCCGATTCTGGCACCTCCGCCTGACCCACCACGGCACACGCGTCGACCGACGACCGACCGACCGGCGGCGGATCAGCCATCCGCGGATGCCGCGGAAGTACCATGCACCGGGCCGGATCCTTCAGTGCCCGACAGCTGGCCACGACCTCCCTCGGACAGAAGGCGGAATCCATGCACGGGGTTCTCGGAACACTGCTCCCGTTGGCCATTGCGGTGACGATCTCACCCATCCCGATCATCGCCGAGATCCTCCTCCTGTTCACCAAGCGGCCGGTGGCCGCGGCATCGGCGTACCTGGTCGGGTTCGTCGTCGGCGTCGCCCTGGTCCTTGGCATCCTGGTCATCGTGGCCAACGCCATCGACCTGTCGAAGTCCGGACCGTCCAAGGAGGCCGGGACCCTCCAACTGGTACTGGGGATCCTGTTGCTGGTGGCCGCGGTCCGGCGCTTCCGGCACCGTCCGAAGGAAGGTGAGGTCGCCCCGTCACCGAAATGGATGGAGGGGATCGCGGCGTTCACCCCGGGGAAGTCGCTCGGGATCGGTGCGGCCATCGGCG
Source organism: Acidimicrobiales bacterium (assembly GCA_049521915.1). Lineage (GTDB taxonomy): Bacteria > Actinomycetota > Acidimicrobiia > Acidimicrobiales > RAAP-2 > Bog-756. Next base: position 21,627 of record JBEKOI010000023.1, read on the forward strand.
CCGCCAACCCCAAGAACATCGCCGTGGCCGTCGCCGGAGCTGCGGCCATTTCCTCGGCCGGCCTGTCCACCGGGCAGTCGATCGTCTCGATCGTGGCCTACGTCGTGATCGCCGCCGCCGGTGTCGCCGCTCCCCTGGTCGTCATGGTCAGCCTCGGCGACAGGGCCCAGGGGGTCCTCGAGAGCTGGAGGGCCTGGCTGGCGCTGAACAATGCCACCGTGATGGCGGTACTCCTCTTGGTGTTCGGTGTCGTCCTCGTGGGCAAGGGAGTCGCCGGGACCTGAGGTCCGGCGACGTTCGGACCGACCGGCTCAGAGGCCCGACTTCACCGTGATCCGACCGGTGGCCGCAGCTTGCTTGAGGGCCTCGTAGTCGCGCTCGTTCTGGTCGGCATAGGTTTCGGCGAACTGGACGATGGCCCGGTCGAAGACGGTGCTGGCCCCGAGGTAGGCGGCGATGGCGATCCGGTCGCCCGAGCGGGCGTGGGCCCGGGCCAGCGCCTGGGCGCACACTTCGGAGTACTTGGTCAGACCGGGCGGGATGGCCTCTTCGACCTCGAAGGAACCCTTCCAGTCGCGGAGCTGGCGGAGGTAGTAGTCACGGGGAACCCCGTCGGGACCCGTCG
>JBEKOI010000024.1:0-22092 GCA_049521915.1 Acidimicrobiales bacterium
CGGCAGCCTCACGGACCCAGCGCTCCTCTTCCACCTCTTCGAGCAGGTCGGTGACCCGGATGGCTCGCGGCCGGCCGGCGTCCAGCGACGCCTCGATGGCGGCGCCGATGTCATCGGTGTGGATATGGCAATTCCAGAGGCCGTCCCCGCCGACGACGACGATGGAATCCCCCAGCCCGGCCCAGACCTCCTTGAACGAGGGAACGGTCTCGTCGGGCGCCTCGAGGAGGTACATCACCTCATAGCGGAGGCCGGCCAGGTCGCCGTCGGAGCCGGCGTCGGGACTGACCGGTCCGAAGTTGACCTCCGGAGTCTGGGGGGGCAGGGGCATCGGGCGCCCGTCGAGCACCGACAAGAGGGCGTCGAAGAGCAGCAGGAGACCCGTCCCGCCCGCATCGACCACGCCGGCCTGCTCCAGCACGGGCAGGAGCGATGGCGTACGGGCCAGGGCATCCGCGGCTCCGGACCTCGAGGCCTCGGCCACATCCACCAGTGACTTCCCGGCTTCGGCGGCCGCCCTGGCCTCCTCCGCGGCTCCACGGGCCACCGTCAGGATCGTTCCTTCCACCGGCCGCATCACGGCCTCTCGCGCCAGTTCGTCGGCGATACCGAGGGCCCGCGAGAGCTCACGGGCGCCGGGCGGGCCCGGCGAGCCGCCCAGACCCTCGGAGATGCCCCGGAGCAGCTGGGACAGGATGACCCCGGAATTGCCGCGGGCACCCATCAGCGATCCGTGGGCGATGGCCTTGCAGGTGGCGGCGAGGTCGGGTGAATCCAGGGTTCCGATCTCGTCGGTCACCGACTCCAGGGTCAGGGCCATATTGGTCCCGGTGTCGCCGTCGGGCACCGGGTAGACGTTGAGCCGATTGATCAGCTCCTGGTGGGACCGGAGCCCGTCGCGGAACGTGGTGATCACCTGGCAGAGCTCTGTCGCTCCGAGCGTGTCGAGGACCACCATGGCCAGGATGCTAACCTTTGCGACTTACCCTGAGGATCTAGAAGGAAGTCGGAGCGTCATGGCAGCGGTGTGCGAAGTCTGTGGGAAAAAGCCGTCGTTCGGCATGAACATCAGCCACTCCCACCGCCGGACCAAGCGGCGCTGGGATCCGAACATCCAGCGGGTGCGGGCCCTGGTGGACGGGTCGCCCCGGCGGATCAACGCCTGCACCTCGTGTATCCGCTCGGGCAAGGTCGTCAAGCGGCCGGTCCGGGACATCCCCGCCTGAGCCGCCCGTCGCCCTCCAGACCCGAGCCGGGCCGAGTCCGCGGCGGCCGAGTGGGCCGCGGATCAGCCGCCTGCGGACCCGGTGGCGGCCCTCCCGAAGCCCCCGAACCCGCCGAACCCTGTGGTGACCCCGGCCTGGGTGGCCGAGACGGTTGCCGCCGCCACCGTGCCATCGGCGGCCTTCGTCCCCTGGACCGTGACGGTGTCGCCGGGCTTGAGAGCAGAGAGCGTCGACTTGGCATTGCGATCGATGGTCGTGTTCGACCCGATGGTCACCGACACGAGGTTCCCGCTGGCGTTCGTGACATAGAGGGTGTTCCCGATGATGTCGGTCACGGTGCCCGCAGTGGCGTTGGCCGCAGCCGCGGCGAAGGCACTGGTGCCGCCGGCGCCCGTTCCACCTCGCCGGAAGGCTCCTCCGAACAACGAGGCGGCCGACGTCGTCGTCGACGTGTGACGTTGCAGGTAGGCGCCGCCCCAGATGCCGGCCGATCCCACCAAGAGCACGAGCAGGACGGCAACCGGCCAGGCGACACGAAAGCCCTTCTTCGGACCCTGGGTCGGCCACGCGTCCTCCTCGCCGGCGAAGAGGTCGTCCAGTTCCGTCGATGCATCCACATCGGTCGAGGGGGTGATCGGGACCTGCGCAGTGTCGTTCGGGCGCAGCTGCTCGGTGGGCGGACCACCGGCGACGATGTCCCCGATATCGGATTCAGGCATTGCGGTCCGTCCTTCTCTCACTCACTCGTAGCGCAGCGCATCGATCGGGCGGAGCGACGCGGCCCGATAGGCCGGATACAGCCCGGCCACGATTCCCACCAGCAAGGCGACTCCGAAGGCCAACGGGATCGAATACGGGGCAATGACCGGTTGCACCCCGTCTATCTCGAACCGGGCCCCGGTGAGGCCGACCACCACACCCACGACCCCGCCCAGCAGGGAGATGACCACGGCCTCGATGAGGAACTGGCTGAGCACCACCGATCTGGGTGCGCCGATGGCCTTACGGAGGCCGATCTCACGCGTGCGCTCCGTCACTGTGACCAGCATGATGTTCATCACTCCGATGGCTCCCACGAGGAGCGACACCGCTGCCACCCAGCCGAGTAGGGCGGTGAAGGTGTTGGTGGTGGACGTGGCCGTGCTCAGCAGGCTGGCTTCGTTCAGCACCCTGAAGGGCAGGTCGGCCACGGTGGTGTCGTTCTGTGCCGCCAGGATGCTCTCGACCTCGCTCTGAGCCAACGTGAGCGTGGCCGAGGACTTTCCCTGCACCAGGAGTTCCGAGAACGACTGGGACTCCCCCGTCAGCTGGTCCTGCACGGCCGTGTACGGGGCGATGGCGACCGCATCCTGGTTGGTGAGGCCGCTGGTTCCCTTGGCCGCCAGCAGTCCGACCACTTGGAACTGGGCCGAGCCCAGCTGGATCTCCTGGCCGATCGGGTTCGAGCCCACGGCGAACAGGTTGCTGGCCACGTCGGCACCGATATCGACCACCTGGGCATGGCGGGCCACATCGGTGGCCGTGATGGCCCGACCCGCCGACACCGTGTAGTTCGTGGCCGTCATATAGGACGGGGTCGAGCCGATGACCGAGGTCGAATAGGTGGCGCCGTCGTAGGTGGCCGTTTCACTGGTCGAGACGACAGGTGAGACCGACTGCACATCGGGGGCGTTGTCCGGATCGGAGATCAGCTTCACGTCGGCCAGCGTCAGCGTGGCATTCTGGCTCTGGGTTCCCGTCTGTGCGGTACCCCGGCCGAACCGTCCGGCGCTGGAGACAGTCAGCGTGTTCGTCCCCAACTGGTCGATGCGGGACTCGACGGCGCGGGACGAACCGGTGCCGACGGCGAGCAGGACGATCACCGCGGCCACGCCGATGAGGACCCCGAGCATGGTGAGGAGGGAGCGCAACCAGTTCGAGCTGATGCCCCGGAGAGCCATCACCAGGTTGGCGCGGATGCTCACTGCACCTCACCCACCTCGGGATCGGGACCGGCGCTGGCCCGGGCATGGGCGAGGTGGACGCTCTGCGCCTGGCCCGTGCTCTGGGGGCGGTCGTCGACGATCCGACCGTCGCGCAACCGGACCACCCGGGTGGCATAGGCGGCGATGTCCTCCTCGTGGGTGATCATGACCACCGTGCGCCCTTGCGCGTGCAGGTTGCTGAAGACCGACATCACGTCCACACTCGAGGCGCTGTCGAGATTGCCGGTGGGCTCATCGGCGAGGATGAGCGCCGGGTTGGTCACGATGGCCCGGGCCACGGCGACCCGCTGCTGCTGGCCGCCGGACATCTCGCTGGGAACGTGGTCCATGCGCTCGCCGAGCCCGACCGACGCCAGCGACGCCTGCGCCGCGGCGCGGCGCTTCTTGGCTCTGACGCCGGCGTACGCCAACGGCAGTTCCACGTTCTGGACGGCGGTCATGCGAGCCAGGAGGTTGAAGCTCTGGAACACGAAGCCGATCTTCCGGTTGCGGATGCGCGACAGCTCACGGTCGTCCAGGTCCCGGATGTTGACGCCATCCAGGCGATAATGGCCGCTCGTCGGCACGTCCAGGCAGCCGATGATGTTCATGAGCGTCGACTTGCCCGATCCCGACGCGCCCATGATGGCCACGAACTCTCCGGCTTCGACCACCAGCGAGACCCCTTGGACGGCATAGACATCGTTGCTGCCCATCGGGTAGCGCTTCACGACGTCCGAGATGGCGATGACCGGCCAGCGCCTTTCATCCGGCGTCGAGGGGATGGGGTCTCCGCGGGCCAGCGCCGGTTCGGTACCGGTCGTTGTCATCCGAAGCCGCCGCCGCCGAAGCCACCCCCGCCGAAGCCGCCGCCGCCGAAGCCGCCGCCGCCACCACCGGTGGTGGTCCCACCGGTGGTGGTCGTGCCCGTCGAGGCGGCCACGCTGGCCGTCGGCTCCACCACCGTCTCCCCCACGGTGAGCCCGCTCAGGATCTCCGTGCTCGAGGTACCCACCAATCCGACGGTCACCGTCTTCACCGTTCGCACTCCATTGGAGAGCACCGTCACCGTCGAGGCCGAACCGAGCGTCGTGATGGCCGCGCTCGGCAACTCGAGCACGTCGGTCGCAGTCTGGACGATGACGCTCACCTCGGCCGTCATTCCCTCCCTCACGTCACTCGGTACGTTCTCCAAGGCGACAGTCACCGGATAGGTGACCACGTTGCTCACCACGGTGGCCGTCGGGGACACCGAGGTGACCTCCCCGGTGAGGTCGGTGTCGGGAAGTGCCGCGAGCGTGATGGTCGCCGGTTGTCCGACCGCGATCTTCGTCGCGTCGGCCTCGGCATAGTCGGACACCACTTCGAGACTGCCCAGGCTCTGGATGGAGATGAGCGCGGACGAGGACGAAGAACTCGAGGCCGTGGAGCCGGAGCTGCCCGTGGCCGTGGACCCGGAGCTGCCCGTAGCCGAGGAGCCGGAGCTGCCCGCTCCCGAGGAACTCGAGCCTGTGGCGCCCGAGCCGGTGGAGCCGGAGCCTGTGGCGCCCGAACCTGTGGCGCCCGAACCTGTGGCGCCCGAACCAGTGGCGCCGCTACTGCCCGTGCTGCTCGAGCCGGAGGTGGATGCCGCCGTGGTCGTGGACCCCGACCCACTGACCGTCTGACCCACCGATCCGTTCACCGCAGTGACGGTGCCGCTGATGGTGGCGACCAGCTTGGTATTGGCCAGCGCGGTGGTGTCCGTCTTGACGGTGACCTGATCCTGAGCCACGGCTGCCTGATCCTGGGCCACGGTCGACGGAGTGACCACAAGATTCGCCTGCGCGGCCGAGACCGTGAGCTGCTGGGCCGCCACGGTGGCCTGGTCGTGGGCCACCGTCTGCTCGGCCGTGGCGATCGTCTGCTGTTCGGTTACGCACGAGCTCTGGGCCGTGGTGAGGACGACAGGAAGGCCTGTAGACGATCCCGCCGAGTTGGTGGCGACCAGTTCGAACAGGTAGCTGGTGTCGGGCGTGAGGCCGGTCACCGTGGCCGAGACCGATACCGCAGTCGATCCTGTGCCGGTGGCGGTGGCTGTCGGTGTCGCCGTCCCCAAGGCCGTCGAGGTGCCGTACTCGAAGTAGTAGGTGGTAGCGGCGCCGTTGGGAACCACAGTTCCGCCGAGGTTGGCCGAGGTGGTGCCGACCCCGGAAGCCGACCCGGTGGTGGCGACGGGTGCAGTGGCGGGCTGAGGGGCCGGGAGGGAGCTGGCGCCAGTGGCGCCCGAGCTTCCGCCCGCGCCGGAGCTTCCACCGTTGGTGGACCCGGAACCGGAGGAGCTGCCCCCCGAGGTCGCCGTGGATGCCGGACAACCGAGCGCCTGGCTGGCCGTGTACGCCGCCTGAGCAGTCTGGAGCGCCGTCTGATCGGAGGTCAGCTGATTCTGGTCCGCGGTCAGCTGCTGCTGGGCCGAGATCAAGCCGGCCTGGTTCTGGGCCTGCTCGGCCGGGGTACCGCCCGATTCCGCGTCAGCCAGCGCGGTCTGCGAGGCCGACAACGCAGCCTGGGCCGCGTCGAGGTTGGCCTGGGCCGGCGCCGGGTCGATGGTGGCCAGCAGCTGCCCGGCTTTGACCGTGTCCCCGACCCCGACATCGACGGAGGTGAGCGTGCCGCTCGAATCGAAGTTCTCGCTCGCCGAGGTGGCCGCCGAGACGTTCCCGGATGCGGACACGCTCGACTGGACAGTGCCTCGCTGCACCGTCGCAGTCCGGGCGCTCGTCGTCGATGCACCCGAAGACGAGCCGTAGATGGAGTAGAGGGCGACGGATGCGACCGCGGCCACCACGACGATCAACCCGATGTAACCAATCAGCTTGCGGCGCGAGCGTCCCTTCCCTGCTGGCATTGGGTTGTTGTCCCTTTCACGTAGTCGAATGGAGCGGCCTCTTCATGGCCCGATCAGCCTGTCGACGACGGAGTCGAGGTCGGTGTCGGGCGCAGCGACGCGCAGGCGGCCGCCGCGGCCTGGTACGCAGCGCTGGATGTGTCGGCCGTGCTCGGAGGCGGGCTCGAGGGGGTGCCCCGCGTCGGCAGGGTCACACCATGCAACTTCAGGCAGTTCCTGTAGGCGGCAAACGCCGTGCTGTTCAGCCCACCCCGACCGAAGCCTCCACCGAAGCCGCCTTTCGGCCTGAGGCCGGCACATGCCTTCTCCGCGGTCGCAAACTTGGGGTTGTTGGCAAATCCGCCGAAGCCATTGGTGCCCGAGGGTCGGGTTCCGCCGGTGAAGCCTCCGGCGCTCGACGGAGCGCCACCCCGATGGGAGAAGTTCGGAAGGGTCACACCGTGTTGGGCCAGGCAGTTCCGGTAGGCGGTGAACGAAGAGGAGGAGGTCTTCGATGCCGCCGAGGAGTTGGCGGTCGAAGACGTGGTTGCCGCCGAACCGCTGCTGCTGCATGCGGCGAGCAGCAACCCGAGCGCGCCGAGCAGGAGCACTGCCCCGACCCGCGGTAGCCGGTGAAGGAAGTGCTGGTGGCCATAGATTTCGGTTTGCATGTTGCCCACCTTGCCCGTCAATCCTGTGAAAACAATAAGAAGAGCTTGGAGGTTGGCTAAAGATTTCCAGGGTTCGACCCCGTCCACGCCCGGTCGGCAGCGTGGCCGTGGCTCGTACGGGCACAGCCGGAGGTGTGGGTATCCCAGCCGACCTCAGCGCCCGGGCGCGGCTGCCGGTGACGGCACCTCGGCTTCGGGAACATCGGCGGGCACCGCGCCGCCGGCTCGGGGCAGACGAACCTCGAAGGTGGCACCAGGTCCCGGTTCGACCCAGACGGTCCCGTGGTGTGCGGTGACGATGGCCGCCACGATGGCCAGTCCGAGCCCTGCTCCCCCCGATGACCGGGCTCGTGACGGATCCGATCGGAAGAAGGGCTCGAAGATCCGCGACGCATCGGCGGGCTCGATCCCCGGGCCGTCGTCGTGCACGCGGATCACCGCAGACTCATCCTCTTCGACCACGGTCAACCCGATCGGCGAATCCCCCGGGGCGTGGGTCAAGGCATTGACCAGGAGGTTGTCGATGACCTGACGGATCCGCAGCGCATCCCCGTCGATCATCACGGGGCCGTCGACATCCAGAGCGACGGAACGGCCCGGGGCGGAGGCGCGGAGGCCGGCGGCGGCCCGGTGGGCGACGTCGGCCAGGTCCACCGGTTCGATGCGCAGCGGTCGCTCATGATCGAGCTGAGCGAGGAGGAACAGGTCGTCCACCAGCGTTCCCATGCGCGAGGCCTCGTCCTTGATGTAGCGCATCGACGCGGCCAGATCCTCGGGTCGATCCCGGACCCCCAGGTCGAACAGCTCGGCGTACCCCAGGATCGAGGTCAGGGGTGTCCGCAACTCGTGTGAAGCGTCGGCCAGGAACCGCCGGAGGCGATCCTCGGAGGCGGTCCGTTGGGCAAAGGCCACCTCGATCCCGTCGACCATCGTGTTGAACGCCTGCCCCAACTGACCGACTTCGGTCGTCCCGGAGACGTGGGCCACCCGCTGGGACAGGTCGCCGCGAGCGATGACCCCGGCCGTCCGGGTGATCTCCTCGAGCGGACGCAGATCGCGGCGGACCATTGCCCACGAGAGGAAGCCCAGGCCCATCAGGACCAGAGCCGACACGATGACCTCGATGAGCAGGAGCTGGCCCAGGGTGCTGTCCATGTCAGCCAGGGGCACGGCGACGATGATGGTTCCGGCACCGTGTGGCAGCGGCTTGGCCAGCACCCGGTAGGAGATTGCGTCCGGACCACTGCTCGATGTCGAGAAGTAGAGGTCGGAACGAGCGGACGCTCCCGACCCCGGCACGTGTGCGGGGAGACCGGGGGCGCTGGGCGCTTTCTCGCCGTAGCTGAAGAACAGGTGTGCCTCGATCTTGCCGCTGGAGCTGCGAAGTTGCCCGTAGGTGCCCGGGGGGACCAGCACGCCACGGGCAAAGGTGCCTGACCGGTTGAAGAACTCGCCGCCGTCGCGAAACGGATCCTGGCGAGAACCGTGCGAAGCACCCGGGGTCGTGGCACCGGGCACCACCGATGCCGTCCCTCCCGGGGCCCCCCTCGGGCTGGTCGCCCCGGTCGGGGGGGCCGCCGGCACCGAGGGGCCGAGGCCCGATGCCGATGCCAGCGCTCGGCCCACCGGGAAGGTGGCAACTTCGAGCTGTTGGTCGACCCGGGTGATGAGGAACGCCCGCAGTGCGTTGTAGGTGACCACATCCGAGATGAGCAGGCCGGCAGCAACAATCCCGACCAGCAACAGGATGAGACGGAGACGGAGGGTCATGTACTCGTGTCGGGAGGGGAGGCGGGGCCGGCATCGGGAACGGCCCGCAGGCAGTAGCCGATTCCGCGTACCGTCCGGATCATGGGCGGTCCGTAGGCGTCGAGCTTCTTGCGCAGATAGCTGATGTACACCTCCACCATGTTGACCTTGCCGTCGAAGCTGTAGTCCCACACCCAGTCACGTATCTGGGACTTGGAGACAACGTGGCCGGAGTTGATCATCAGGTAGTGGAGCAACCGGAACTCCGTCGGTGTGAGCTCGATCGGGACCGAACCCCGCCACACCTCGTAGCTCTCCTCGTCCAAGGAGACGTCCCCGACCGACATCCGCGGCCCCACGTCCTCGTACCCGTCGGTGCGCCTCAGGATGGCCGCGATCCGCAGCAGCAGCTCCTCGACGCTGAACGGCTTGGTCATGTAGTCGTCACCGCCGGCGGCCAGGCCTCGCAAGCGGTCGTCGAGATCACCCTTCGCCGTCAGGAAGAGCACAGGGATCGAGGCCGTCTGACGCTGCCACCCCATGCGCTTGAGCACCTCGAACCCGTCGAGGTCGGGCAGCATCACGTCCAGGACGACCAGGTGGGGTCGGAAGGTGTCAATGATCTTCAGTCCCTCGAGACCGCTGTTGGCCACCTCCACATTGGCCCCGTGCAGATTGAGGGCCATCGCCACCAGATCGGTGATGCTCTTCTCGTCATCCACCACCAAGAGGCGGTGGCCGGCCACGGAAAAGGCGGCGGACGGCGCCCCTGTGCGCCGGGACACGCTCTGTGGCCGGGACGCGCCCCCTGCTTGGGACATGCCCGGGGGTTGGGACACGCTCTGTGGTTGGGACACGCTCTGTGGCCGGGACGCGCCCCCTGGTTGGGACATGCCCGGGGGTTGGGACACGTTCTGTGGTTGGGACACGTGCTGTGACCTGTCCTCCCATTGGGGCTTCACCGGATCCATGGTGACCGTCGAACCTGAGAGTTTCCTGAGAACTGGCTGCTATCCGGAGCACCAACGGTACGACGCCGCACGCCGGTCGGTCGACCGGGCGGGTGGACCGGTCCGCGGTCTCTCAGAACCTGTGGTGCCATCCACCCGGCGACAACGGCCGTCCCTCGAGCGTGCATCGACCGGGTTGGTCGGTGCACCGACCGATGGCCAGGGGCAGGCGCAACCCGGCGGCCCGGAACGACCCCATCAGCCGATCGGCGTCCCCCGAGGTCACGAGGAGCTCGTACTCCTCGCCGCCGCCGAGGGCTTCCGCCTCGGTTGCCCCGTCGGCCACGGGGACGGCATCGAGGGCGATGCCCACCCCGGACGAAGCCCCCAGATGCCTGAGGTCCGAGGCCAGGCCGTCGGAGATGTCGATGGCCGCGGTGGCCCCCGCCATCCGTGCCACCTCGCCTTCACTGAGCCTGGCCACTGGCCGGCGGTAGGCACGAACCAGGCCGCCAGCGGCCGGGCCGGCCGTATCCCCGCTCCGGAGGAGGCGCAGGCCGGCGGCCGAACCGCCCAGCGGACCGGTGACGAACAGGAGATCGCTCGGCCGGGCCCCCGAGCGGAGGAGCGGCCCACGATCAGGGTCCGCTCTGAGCGTTCCCATCACCGCCGTCGAGACCACCAGGGTCGGAGACTGCGAGAGGTCGCCGCCGACCACCACGCACCCGGATTCCACCGCCGCCTCGGCCAGTCCCACCCCCAGCAGTTCGAGGTCGGTGCCCGCGGGGGCGGCTATCGAGACCAGGACGAAACGCGGCCATGCCCCCATGGCGGCCAGATCGGAGACCGCGACCATGAGCGCCTTGTACCCCGCATCACCGAGGGTGACGAGGTCGAGGTCGAAATGGACCCCCTCGACGACCAGGTCGGTGGCCCAAAGAACCTGGTCGGAGGAGTCCATGGCGATGACCGCGGCATCATCACCTATCCACGTGTCGCCTGGTGGCGGGAGGTGCCCGCCGGGGAGCACGGACCGGGCCGCCGACTCGAATTGGTGCCTCAACCGCTCGATGGCGGCAAATTCGTCGACGTCCCCGTTTCGAGCTGACCGATCCCCGGAATTGGGACTCTTCACGTCCCTTGCCTACCATTGTGCCGCATGGTCCCCCACTACAATCAGTGGATAACCCGTGGACAAGCCCGACGGGGCCTCTGTCCAGCGGTTGGATCGATCCGGAAACCCGAGGAGGAGTAAGAAGCCCATGCCCCCGACAGAACACAAGAAGCTGATCGCGTGGGTCGACGAGGTCGCCGCTCTGACCGAGCCCGACAACGTCGAGTGGTGTGATGGCTCGGCCGAGGAGTACGACCGGCTGTGCCAGCTTCTCGTGACTGCGGGTACCTTCACGAAGCTGTCGGACGCCAAGCGGCCAAACAGCTATTGGGCACACTCGGATCCGGGCGACGTAGCCCGCGTCGAGGACCGGACGTTCATCTGCTCGACCCTCGAGTCCGATGCCGGCCCGACCAACAATTGGAAGGACCCCGAGGAGATGCGGGGCAAGCTGACCGGGCTGTTCAGGGGATCGATGCGGGGACGGACGATGTACGTCGTCCCGTTCTCCATGGGACCCCTCGGATCCTCCATCGCCCACATCGGGGTGGAGATCACCGACTCCCCCTACGTGGCCGTCTCCATGCGGATCATGACCCGGATGGGGAGAGGGGCCCTCGAGGTGCTCGGGACCGACGGGGAGTTCGTCCCGTGCCTCCATTCGGTGGGAGCACCGCTGGCCGAGGGGGAGGTCGATTCTCCGTGGCCCTGTGACGCCGACAACAAGTACATCGTGCATTTCCCCGAAACCCGCGAGATCTGGTCCTACGGTTCGGGCTACGGCGGCAACGCCCTCCTGGGAAAGAAGTGCTTCGCCCTCCGTATCGCCTCGGTCATGGCACGCGACGACAACTGGCTGGCCGAGCACATGCTCATCCTCAAGCTCACCTCCCCGGCCGGCGAGACGAGGTATGTCACCGGGGCGTTTCCGTCGGCTTGCGGCAAGACAAACCTGGCCATGCTCATCCCGACCCTGCCGGACTGGAAGGTCGAGACCATCGGAGACGACATCTGCTGGATGAAGTTCGGTGCCGACGGTCGGCTCTACGCGATCAACCCGGAGGCAGGGTTCTTCGGAGTGGCCCCCGGCACCAACAGCCACACCAATCCCAACGCCATGATCACCTTGGACGGCAATGCCGTCTTCACCAACACCGCCCTCACCGACGACGGCGATGTGTGGTGGGAGGGGATGACCGACGATCCGCCGTCCCACCTCACCTCGTGGAGGGGTGAGGAATGGACACCCGACTCGGGTACGCCGGCCGCCCATCCCAATGCCCGGTTCACCGTCCCGGCCGCACAGGACCCGGCCATAGCCTCGGAGTGGGAGGACCCCGCCGGCGTGCCCATCGACGCCATCCTGTTCGGTGGGCGCAGGGCCTCCGTCGTCCCGCTGGTGTTCCAGTCGAGGAACTGGGGCCACGGGGTCTTCCTCGGATCGATCATGGCATCCGAGACCACCGCTGCCGCGGCCGGCGCAGTGGGCAACCTGCGACGTGACCCCTTCGCCATGCTGCCCTTCTGCGGCTACAACATGGCCGACTACTTCGCCCACTGGTTGAGCATCGGCGCCTCCGCCGATCCCGACAAGCTCCCCAAGATCTTCTACGTCAATTGGTTCCGCAAGGACGAGGACGGGCGTTGGTTGTGGCCAGGCTACGGGGAGAACTCCCGGGTGCTCGAGTGGGTGTTCGAACGGGTCAACGGGACCGGTGAGGCCACCGAAACCCCGATCGGCTACATACCCGCGCCGGGAGCCATCGATACCAAGGGCCTCGACGTGTCGCCCGCCGACATGGAGAAGCTCCTGGCGGTGAACCCCGACGAGTGGCGATCCGAGGTCCCGAAGATCCGTGAGCACTTCGCCGCCTTCGGCGACAAGCTCCCGGACCGCCTGCGGGCGGAAGTGGACGAGCTCGAACAACAACTCGGCTGAGTCCATCCGGCGTCCATCCGGCGGTGCACCAGCCTGCGACAGCGGGCCCGGTTATCGACGGACGGCGCGCCGGGAGCTCATGTAGGAACCCGCGCCGGCCGCGGCCACCACCGCCATCACCAGGTCTCCCCCCGGCGGGGGCAACGAGAGGACAACGGGGACGAACGAGCCGGCCACCCACATGATCTGGAACCGTGTCTCGTTGCGGGCGAATGCTCGGCCCTGGTTGGACTCGCTCACGTGCCGTTGGACCAGCGCGTCGAACGAAGGCTTGGCCACTGCACTGGCCACCCCCACCGTCAGCGCCACCACCGCCCAGTACCAGCGGGCCGGGTAGGCGGCTCCTATGCCGGTCACCGCAGCGACGACCCACAGTGAGCCGGTGAGCATCTGCTGCTCGTTCAGCACCCGCCGGATCCTCGACACCAGCAGCACCCCGATGAGGGCGCCGGCGGTGAACGCACCCAGAACCAGGCCGAACCACCAGGTCGCCGCTCCTTCCCGGCGGAGGCCAAAGGCGAACAGGAAGGTGGTGAAGCCGACCAGGGCCTTCAGGACCGACATAGGCATCAGGGCCAGGGTCACCTCGGTATCGGCGATGGGCCGGAGCGCAGCCAGATCGTCTTCGTCCTCGGCCCAGGTCGGATCGGCGTCGGGCGCGAACTCCACGACCGGAACCACGACCGGAGCCGAGGCCGGAGCCAGGTCCCCCCTCATCTGATCGAGACCCTTGCGCCATGTCGCCCGGTAGCCGCTCAACCGGTACGGCACCGGCAGCCGCGCGCCGGCCGCGGCGGCGGCGGCGAAGACCGCGACCAGTACCCAGAGCACGGCGGCAGCACCGTCCGCGCCACCCAACTTGAGGATGGCCACGGCGGGGAGGGCGAAGGCGAAGCCCGACAAGGACGCCAGCAGCCCGAGGCGGGCGTTGAGGGTGGCCAGATCCGGCTCGATCCTGTCCGACCCAGTGCCGGGGTCGTCGACGTGGACGACCGGCATTCCGTACGGAGGCGTGGGCTCCGGCCCGCGGACGACCTGGGCCGGTGGCGGATCTGACGCAGACCCCGCTTCGTCCTCCACCTGGACCGTCGGCACGTCAGTCATCTCGTCCAGCATTCCCAGGGCAGCCATCTCCGGGACCAGCGCCCCTTTGGTGACCACGTACACCTTGGACAGCACCAGCATGGCGAACGCCTCGGGAAACAGCAGCAGCGAGTGGATGTCCCGGGCCAGGAACGGGCACAACGCCGCCCTCCCCACCGCGGATGCCACCACCATGGCCCGGCGAGCCCCTCGGCTGCGGTCGATGACCGGGCCCAGGGCCGGAGCAGCCACGGCGAAGGGCCCGACGGTCAAGAGGAGGTAAAGAAGCACCTTGTCCCTGGCCTCCGTGGGCGAGATCGAGAAGAACAGGGAGCCGGCCAGGGAGACGGCGAACATCGTGTCGCCCGCGGTCATCAGGACGTGAGTCAGGGCCAACCGCCCGAATGGCCGACGCTGGTCGAACAGGTCGGTGATCGCCGACCGGGCCAGGCGACGAAACTGGTCACCACGCTCCCGAACGGTCACGACGGCATGGTAGGCCGGGGGCGGTGGGCGATAACATGCGCCCGTCCACCTGTCTCGGCGTCCCGGGAGGTTCGAATGCCGGTCAACGCCTACGTGCTGATCCAGACCGAGGTCGGGAAGGCAGCCTCGGTGACCCGCGCGGTGGCCACGCTGGCCGGGGTCGTGGCCGCGGAAGGGGTCACCGGGCCTTACGACGTCATCGTCCGGGCCGAAGCAGGGACGGTGGACGAGCTCGGCCAGATGGTGGTGGGCCGGATGCAGTTGATCGAGGGCATCACGCGGACGGTCACCTGCCCGGTGGTCAACCTCTGAAGGGGCCGGCTGCGGCCGGGCTCAGGTGCTTCCGGGCGGCCGAGGTCGCGGACGCAGGGCCGAAGTCGAGCTTCGGGATCATCCGATCCAACAATTTCGAATTCGGCCTAATTATCGTCCCGAGGCGATATTCTGGCCACGAACATATCGTCTATAGCCGATAATTAGCCCAATTCCGCCAAACCAACGCACATGCGCTGGTGGTCGTCGAAGGTCCTCGTCGCGACGCAAGTGGGGACACACGGATCGGCCGGGCCGGACGGGACGGCACGCCCCTCCCCGGTCAGCGGATGGCCGCCGACTTCCGCAACTCGCCGATCTCGTCCCCGGCCAAACCCCAGTCGGCCAGCGCCTCGTCGGCGTACTGCCCGGGATTAGGCGGGGGCCGGCGGATCGAGCCGGGCGTACCGACGAAGCGGGGCGACGGCGACGGCTGGACGACTCCGGCCACCTCGGTGAACGTCTGGCGGAACCGGTTGTGCGGATGCTCGGGGGCCTCGTCGGGAGACAGGACCGGCGCGGCACAGGCGTCGCTCCCCTCGAAGATCGCCTCCCACTCGGTCCGGGTCCTTCCCGCGAAGATCCGTGCGAACCGCTCCTTCATGGCCGGCCAGGCCTCACGATCCATCTGGGGGGCCAGCTCCTCTCCCTCCAGGCCGATCAGGCGGATCAGTTCGGCATAGAACTGCGGCTCGATGGCGCCGACCCCGATGAACCCTCCGTCCGATGTCTCGTACACCTCATAGAAGTGGGCCCCGGTGTCCAACAGGTTCGTGCCGCGTGGACCGGTCCACATCCCCGAGGCTCGCAGGGTGAACGTCATCGTCATCAACGAGGCGGCACCGTCGACCATCGCCGCATCCACGACCTGTCCCTTCCCCGTCCGTTGGGCGCTGATGATGGCGGCCAGCATGCCGAAGGCCAGCAACATGCCGCCGCCCCCGAAGTCCCCCACCAGGTTGAGAGGTGGCAACGGGCGCTCGCCGGCCCGGCCCAGCGGCTCGAGGGCACCGGCCAACGCGATGTAGTCGATGTCGTGTCCGGCGGCCTGGGCCATCGGTCCCTCCTGGCCCCAACCGGTCATGCGGCCGAACACCAGCTTCGGGTTCCTGGCCATGCAGACGTCCGGCCCGAAACCGAGCCGCTCGGCGACCCCCGGACGAAAACCCTCCATGAGGCCGTCGGCCGATTCCACCAGTCTGAGGATCAGCGCCACCCCGTCGGGATGCTTCAGATCGACGGCGACGGACCTGCGTCCGCGGTTCATCAGGTCGACGTGTGCTTCCTGGTGGGGTGGATACGTGGCCCGCTCGAATCGGTCGATCCGTACGATGTCGGCGCCGGCGTCGGCAAGCATCATCCCGGCGAAGGGGGCCGGTCCCAGTCCGGCCAGCTCGATGATGCGGATTCCCTCCAGCGGCCCGCTCACCGGGCACCCGCCGATGACGGGGAGGGGCGGAACCGGGCCGGCGCGCTCAGACATGGGATTTCGGGGAAGGTCATGGCCGGATGGTGGCCGCCGCGGACCCCAGGGGTCAAATACGCACGCCGCGCCTCCCCGGCCGGGCGTGCACCTCCTGTCCCCCGGCGGGGCCGGGAACGTGGGCCCCGGAGCGACCCTCGGGAGTCGTGAGCCCCCGGGCGCGGACCTGCGGGCAGCGGCTGTAGCCTCCTCCTCGGTCCGCACGGATCACCGATCTCTCCCCCTGCAGCGACCCCGAGGAGCCGACTGGTGCCACCGGTCAGACGAGCCACAGGACCCGGACGGGTCAACCTGATAGGTGACCACACCGACTACAACCTGGGCGTGGCCCTGCCCATGGCCATCGGCCTCGGGGTGACGGTGGTGTTCCGCCAGGCGGACCAGCCCCACATCACCGTCTCGTCAACCGCTTTCGAGGACACGGTCGTCATCCCGCTCGATCTTTCCGCCGGCGAGGAGATCATCGGGGCTCTCGAACCGCCGTGGGCCCGTCTCGTCGGGGCCATGGTGGCCTTGGCCAGACCCGACTCCGGCGGTACCGTGGCCATCGGGTCAACGCTGCCCATGGGTTCAGGTCTCTCTTCGAGCGCCGCTCTCTGCGTGGCCCTGGCCGAGGTCTTCGGGGTCACGGGGACGCCGTCGGTCGTCGCCCGGCTGAGCCAGGAGGCAGAGCGCAGGTCGGGCGTACCGGTCGGGGCCATGGATCCCCTGGTCTGCGCGGGCGGACGTCGGGGTCACGCGCTGCTGATCGATTTCGCCACCCTGGCCACCCGGCAGGTCCCGGTCCCCCCCGACGTCGACGTGATCGTCGTCGATTCGGGCCTGCACCGAACGCTCAGCTCCTCGCAGTACGCCGTCCGGGTCGCCGAGTGCGAGGCGGCCGCATCCATCATCGGGCCTCTCGGCTCCGCCGGCGAGGCTGATCTCGTCGGCCTCCGCGATCCGCTCCTGCGCCGGCGGGCCAGGCACGTCGTCTCGGAGTGCCGTCGGGTGCGCGAGTGTGCCGCCGCCCTGACCGCCGGCGATCTCGTGGGCGCCGGAGCCCTCATGACCGAGAGCCATCGGAGCCTGGCCGACGACTTCGAGGTCTCCACCCATGCGCTCGACGCCTTGGTGGAGAAGCTGTCGGCCCGTCCCGGTGTGTTCGGCGCCCGGCTGACCGGTGCGGGGTTCGGGGGCTGTGTGGTGGCGCTGAGCCGCCCGAAGGCCATCGACCCGGACGCGCTGACCACGCCGGCCTGGCGGGTTGAGGCCAGCGACGGGACCGTGGCCCTGCGGCGCCCCTGAGACCCGAACAACGCCGGGTACCGGCGGCCACACCGGTCCACTCGAACCTCTCATCCGAAAGGCATTCCCGGTTCCGCAGAGGGCAGCAGTCGGCGGTGGATGACCCGTTGGACGATGACCGGCTTGCGCACGTCGTCGATCCACCGGATCTCGTCGTCGCCCCGGATCTCCAGCTCCAACCTCCCGGTGCCGACGATGCGGCGGCCGAATGTCTGGACCACGGTGACCGACGCGATGTGGGCCAGGGCCGTCTCAGCCTGCCGGCGCGACAGGACACCCCATCGTTCGACCAACCGGAGGGACGTGAGGACGAGGCTCGTCGTCCGCCACCGCACCACCCGTGCAGCCAGCCACAGGCAGGGCACGGCTACGGCCAGTCCCTCGGCCCAGTGCAGGCCGACCGACGTATGGGGGAAGGCGAAATCCAGTGTGACTCCGGCCGCGATGGCGATCACCGAGGCCAGAAGCGGACCGGCCAGGAACGACCAATGGGGTCTGACCTCGACCAGCATCTTCTCGCCCGGCCGGAGCTGGAACCGCTGATCGGCCAAATGCCTCAGCCCAGCTTGGCGGCGATCGATCCGGCCGAACGAAGGACCGTACCGTCGGCGCCGGCCACGGAGAAGGTGTGGGTGGGCCGTTCACGAGCTTCGTCGATGAGATCGTCGAGCAGGGTGGAGAACGGGACCGCCGGGGCCACCCACAGGTAGCGGGCCAGGGAACCGGGCACGGTGTTGATCTCATTGACCACGAACTGCTGGCCGTCCGACAGGAAATCGATTCGGGCGATGCCTCGGACCTGGGCCAGAGCGGCAATCCGCTCCGACGCGTGGCGAAGTCCCTTTTCCAGCTCGGAAGGAATCCGGGCCGGGAGCTCGCGGTTGGCCCCGGCCATGCCCTCGCCGGCCACGTACTTGTCGCGATAGTCGAGGATGTCCACCGAACCCGGGCTCCGGATGGGCCGCTCGACGGCCGAGATCTCCAGTGCCGGCCACCGGCGCACGCCGACCTGGAGGTCGCTCATCTCGGGACGGTAGGGCTCGAGGACAGCACCCAGGCGGAGATGGGGGTTCACACCCAGCCGGGCCACGGCCGTGGGGAAGTCCTCGACCACGTCGATGCCGATGGACGAACCGCCGAAGCGGGGTTTGACGATGTACGGGCCGGCGAACGACGGTGGCTCCGACTCGGCGGCCAACAGCATCCGGGGGAGGGTTGGAAGTCCGTCCGTCGCCACTACTGACCCGAAGGCCAGCTTGTCCATGCCGAGAGCGGCACCCGACACGGTCGGGCCCGAGTAGCGCACGCCGGCCAGATCGAGGGCCGCCTGCAGTGTCCCGTCCTCGCCCGGCCCTCCGTGGCAGCACACCAGGGCCACCTCGAACTCGAGGACCCGGGACCGTCCGAGACGGCCCCCGGGCTCGGAGAAGCCGCCGCCGGGGGCGGCGATGAACTGCAGCTTCCGGGCGCCGCGGGGGACGCCCTCGAGAAATGATTCTGCCTCCAGATCGGGGTCGACCTCATACCATTCACCGGTCTTGGACCAGAAGAGGGCCCGGATGGTCGTGCCCGGCCCCCTGGGCCCACCGGCCAGGCCTCGGGCCGCCTGCAGCCCGGTGAGCACACTGACGTCGTGCTCGGGCGATGGACCTCCGAAGATCACAGCTACTTCGGCCACGTTGGGTTGACTCCTCCGATCGGCCACCGAGGGGACCTGGACCGCCGACAGGCGGTTCGGGGCGGCGGCTCAAGCTTTCAAGGGTAGTGGTCCGGCAGGTCGTTCTCGTACAGGACGACGTCACCCGGAGCGAGGTGCCGGCGCACCCAATCGACCGCCTGCTGACGATTCGGGACCAGGGTGGCCCGGACCTTCGACCCGTCGACCGAGTTGGCGCCGGCCAGCAGGGCCCGTCGGTTGGTTCGGCCCACGATCAACAGGTCGGTGGCCATCGAGGCGACCGCGGCCCCGAACTCCTGGTTCTCCTCGAACTGGCGCGGTCCGAGCTCGACCATGCCCGGGGTGACCACCACGGCGCGGCGGGGGGTGTCGGGTCCGGCGCAGGCGGTGTCCGACTCCACCGACGCCAAGGCTCGCAACGCGGCCGAAGCTCCGGCCGGATTCGAGTTGTAGGTGTCGTCCAGGATCATCGCCCCCGACGCCGAGCGAACGGCCTGGAGCCGGTGGTCGACGGGAGGCAGCTCGAGCAGCCGGGCGGCGACCACTGCAGGATCGACCTTCAGCTCCAGGGCGACGGCGACGGCCACGGCCAGATTGGCGGGCTGCACCCCGACCGGGATCTCGATGGCTTCGACCAGGGCCGACCCGTGCACGAAGACCGACATCCGGTGCCCGTCCCCGGAGCGCACCACACCGACATCGGCCGCACGATCCACTCCCGAGCACCTGAGCACCCGCTTCCCATCCGACTCGGCCCGGTCGGCCAGCGCCGACAGTCTCGGGTCGTCCACCTGGAGCACGACCCGGTCGGCCGACTCGATGATCTCGGACTTGGCCTCGAGAACCCGGTCCTCCGAGCCGAACCGCTCCAGGTGGACCGGACCGATGGCGGTGATCACAGCGATGTCCGGGGGACACCAGCGGCACAGCTCGGCGATCTCCCCCGGCCCGTAGGTCCCCATCTCGGCCACGAACACCTCGGTCCCCTCGGCCAGGTGTTCGTTGACGGCCCGGGCCAGACCGGCCCGGTTGTTGAAACTGGCCGGGGTGGCCACCACGGTCCGGGCCGTCCCGACCAGGCAGGCGATATGGCCCTTGGTCGACGTCTTCCCGTAGGACCCGGTGATGGCGACCACGGTCGGGGCCACCCGCTTCAACCTGGCCGCGGCCTCGTCCACGAAGTGGGCGGACAGTCGGAGCTCCACCGGGGACATGGCCCGACAGGCCAGGTCCACCCCCAGGGGTACGGCCAGGGCGGCCAGCACGGCGAGAGGGGCCGCCAGCCCGCTGACCACCCCGACAGCCACCAGTACAGCTTCGAACACCACCCACACCGCGGCCAGCCTCCGGAGACGGCGGGTCCAGGCCAACGGAGACGTCCGGCCGCGCAGCGTGAGCCCGAGCGGCCCGGCCGCGACCACCCCGGCCACCACCACCCCGGCCAACGGGAAGCGGAGGGACACGATGGCGGTCGCCACTGCGGCCGCGGCCAGGGCGACGTTGACCGGTGTCGACCACCACCACCGCCCGGCGAACCGGAGCACGGACCCGGCCAGATAGTGCTCTCGCTGCGCGACCCGCAGCCAGCGCAGCCCGGCGGGTGGGCACGCAGCCACACAGCAGGCGACGGTGACCCACGCCACGCCATGGTGAAAACGGGACAGGTCCAACGCGACCATCATCGGCGCCGGGCCGGCAGCGCTCAACGAGGGCCGGCCGTCGGATCGTCGTCCACCGCCACGGGCCGCAGGCCGGGGTGGTCGGCATCCGGGCCCGGGCTGCGCGTATCCAGTCCCAGAACGGCCTGCCTCAGCTCCCGGGGCGCCTCGGTCGGAAGCAGATGGCCGATGCCGGGCAGGGTGACCAGCCGGGCGGAGGGGAACACCGCGGCGGCCCGAACCGCGACCTCGACAGGCACCTCGGTGTCCTCCTGGCCCCAGATCAGCTCGACCGGGCAGCGGACGGCGGCCATCGCCGCCCCGTACTGCTCGGCCAGCAGGCGGACGAGGACGTCGCGCATGACCCCTTTCGCGGCCCGGTAGTCGGCGGACCCGTACCTGCCTCTCATCTCCTCCATCCGCTCGTCACCGAGCACCCCGAGGGAGTGGAGCCGGCGGGCCACCCGGTAGGCGACCGCGGGCCGCGGCCGGGGCCCTTCCCGGCCCAGAAGGGGCACCCCGCACAGGACCATCCGCTCGATCCGCTCGGGTACCAGCGCACCGAGATGGACGGCGACCCGCCCTCCGAACGAGTGCCCGACGACCACGATACGGTCGCCCAGGGTGCCGGGCTCTTCGAAGAGGGGGAGCAGTTGGCGGGCGTACTCCTCGCTTCCCCAGGGCTCGGGCGGTGGCGGGGAGGCCCCGAACCCGGGCAGGTCCGGACCTACGGCGCTGACCACTCCGGCCTGTTCGTCGACGTCGAAGACGCCGTTGAAGTCGACGTGGGTGCGCCGCCAGCCGTGGAGGGCCAGCACAGAGGGGATCCCCGACCCCCACGTCCCGCCGAACAGGCGACCGTCGGCGAACGACTTCAGCACCGGCACACCCTACCGATAGCCTCACCTCCCGTGGAACCATTGGAGCCCGGGGCGCCTTCGACCCGTCCCGCCGGAGGCCGTGACGACCCCTTCGGCCGGGCCATGGCCGATCTCACGGAGGGCCAGCGCCGGGCGGTCGACTCGCCGTCCGAGGCGCTGTGCATCATCGCCGGGGCCGGTTCCGGTAAGACCCGGGTCCTCACACTTCGGGCCGCCCGCCGCATCCGCGACGGGAGCGCCGATGCCGACCACACCCTGATCTGCACCTTCACCCGCAAGGCCGCCCGCGAGCTGCGGCAACGGCTCCGCCTCTACGGCGTCACGGTGTCGATCCCGGCGCGGGCGGGCGGCGTTCCGAGCCCGGGTGTCCGGGCCGGCACGCTCCATCAGCTCGCACTGACCCTCCTCCGGCGCCACGCCCTCGACGCCGGTCGCCCCGGTCCGGCAGTGGCCGAGCACCGGCACAGGACACTCAGCCACCTGGTCGGTGATCCGGCACTGGCATCGACTGTCGACGCCGAGATCGGATGGGCCAAGGCCAATTGCCTGACGGCCGTGTCGTACGGGGCCGCGGCCTCGGCTGCCGGCCGGCCGGCGGTCATCTCCGTCGATCAGGTGGTCGACGCCTTCAGCGCCTACGAAGCTTCGCTCCAACGCCGGCGCATGCTCGACCTCGACGACGTCCTGGTCCGGGCGGCCGATCTGGTCCACGACGACAGCGACTTCGCCGAGCGCATGCGCTGGC
>JBEKOI010000025.1:0-21838 GCA_049521915.1 Acidimicrobiales bacterium
CGCAGGCGAGCCTGGCGTTGAACCATCTCCTCCAGTGGCTCGTTTGGCACAAAGACGTAGCGAACCTGGCAGTTGAGCGCCTGGGCTGCACGCTCCAGGCTGTCGAGGCGGATGGAGCCGAGCTCCTCGGACCGTTCGATCTGGCTGACCCGCGACTGGGTGAGCCCCATGCGTTGGCCGAGCTCGGCCGTGGTCATGCCCAAGGCCTCCCTTATGGCCCGGACCCAGCCGCGGGGCGGTCTTTGACCAAGGTCGAGGCCAACAAGTCGCTGGTCCAGACGCCTTCTCGCGGTACGACGGGGGCTCCTCATCCCAGCTCCTCAGTAGTAGTGTTCCTACTTAGAATGGTCTTATAGTAGTACTAGAAGCTACTTTATATCTAGTGCTCTAAGTAGTTAATCATACTTGGACTCCCCAAACGAACGGGCGAACTGATGAGGCGGATCGGGAAATGTAGTCACGAACGGAAGTCAAGCGAAGTGCTATTGGCCAGAACATGCCTCTGACCTGGAGATTCAGTGGGCCGTGCGAGTCTCGATCTCGCCACCTTGGGATTAAAAGTCCCCTGCTCTACCGGATGAGCTAACGGCCCGTCGAGGAGCGTATCGGCTCCGTTGCCGTTGGCTGGACGAGCCGCCGTGGGCCCCCCGAAGCCCCGGGCCTCGGCGGAGCAGCCAGCCATACCAGGGCCCTCCGAGCCGACCCGGCTCCGAGCGCGAAGATCAGGGGGAACAGATGACGATCCGACCGGGAGCAACAACAGTGTCAGAGCTAGACAACCCTGTGTGGTCAGCCGCGGCCGGCCCCCAACGGGACCTGGGTACCGTCACCCCACTGGCCGCGCGCTTCGACCCTGACGTCTCTCCCTTCGGTGGCTTCCCCGCGACGCCCACCGAAGAGCACTGGCGGGCCATGGCCGGCCTGCTCGGTGGGGGAGGGACGGTGGCCCTCACCGGAGTCATCGGTTCGCCTCCGCCGGGTTGGCGGCTGCTCCTGGATCTGCCGGGTGTCCAGATGGTCTGCGAGCGTCTCCGTCCGGCCTCCGGCGTCGTGTCGTCAGACCAACCGCCGAAGGACGAGCCGGTACCGCTCGGTGCGGACGACGTCGCCGACATGCTCGCTCTGGCCGCCGAGGCCCGACCAGGGCCGTTCCTCCCCCGCACCGTCGAGTTCGGCGGCTACGTCGGAGTTCGTCGGGAGGGCCGGCTGGTGGCCATGGCCGGTGAGCGCATGCAGCCGCCTGGGTACGTCGAGCTCAGCGCCGTGGCCACCGATCCCGGCTCCCGCGGCCAGGGCCTCGCCGAGCTCCTGGTCCGGACGGTGGCCTCGTCCGTGGTGGACCGAGGGGCCGTCCCCTTCCTCCACGCCGCCATTGACAACACCGGCGCCATCCGCCTCTACGAACGACTGGGCTTCACCCGTCGGCGGGATGTGTCGTTCGTGGTCCTCGAGGCGCCCTCTGACGTGTAGTCCTCCGACCGTTCAGCCGGCCGTGCCAGCGGGATCGGCGATGACCACGGCCGACGGTTGGTTCCCGACGTTGACCCGTTTGATCACCTTGCCGTCGGCCAGGTCCACATGGACCAGCATGCCGTTGGCGCCACACACCCACGCCGTGGCCCCGCCCGGGACCACGGCCAAGGCCGCGGCCGTGGTCCCGACGGCGATGGACGCACCGACCACCTGAGTGGTCACGTTGATCGGGGTCAGGCTGTCCCCGCCGCTCACGTAGGCCACACCGGACCCGGGTGCCCCGGCGATGTCAGTGGGATTGCCCCCCACGCCGACGGCCACCCCCGGCCGCATGGATATCAGATTGAGCGGTGTGACCGTGGTGGTCTGGAAGTCCGCCACCAACGCGTTCACCCCGTCGGGGGCGATGAAGACGGCTGACGGTTCCTCCCCGACCGGGACGGCAGGGCCCACGGCCAGGGACGGAAGGGCCAGGGGGGAGACCGTTCCGTCCTCGTAGTTGGACACCAGGGCGAGGTTGCCCTTGGGGGATACCGCCACCGCCACCGGCTGTCGGCCGACGGCGATCGGATGCCCCGGTCGGAGGGACGGGAGCGACAACGGCGTCACCGAGTTGTCGCCGAAATTGGCCACCAGGGCGAGAGTGCCGCCCGGCGTGACGGCCACCGCATCCGGTTCGAGCCCCACCGTGGCCTGTCCGACGACCTTGCCGGAGGCCACGTCGATCTCCGAGACGGTGTTGTCGCCCTTGTTGGCCACCAGGACGTCCTTGCCATCCGGCGTGACGGCCAGGGCCGCCGGGAGGGTACCGGTGATGATCGGGACCTGGACCCGGGACGTCACGGTGTCGACCACCGCCACCGTGTCACCGGGGTTGGCCACGTTGGCCCCGGTGGCCACGTATGCGGTCGGCGTGGTCGGCGTGGCCGCGGCGGAGCCGGACGTGCACCCGGACAGCAGGCCCGCGGCCAGGCACAGAGCGCCGGTTACAGCCGCGGAACCGAGTCTCCGGCGCGACGCCAGGCGGCTCCCGTCAGGCACGGCCTGCATCAACGGTCCGAGCCCGGAGTGGCGCATCCCGGCACCCCGACCAGACGGATCATCGGTCGATTGTAGGTGCTGGGGACGAAGCGACCCGCTCAACCTCGGGCTCATGCCACGCCGGTCTTCCGGTCAGCCCGCCGCCGCCCGGCCCTGTCAGTGACCGGGAAGTAGTCGCGGTTGGCGGTCCTGCCCGCAGGGAGGGGGCGGCCGAAGGCCTGCAGCGCCCGCCGGGCATTCTCATGGGCGGCCGAGGCCGAGCGTGAGCGGAAACCGGCGCCACGGTGGACCCTCGGGTACCAGAAGAGGAACGCTGCACGCGGGCCGCGGCCCCGGGATGGGCCTGGATCGAGGCCGCCTGATCAAGCTCGATGACCGGGCGGTCGACGGCGTCGAGGCCGGGACGACCTGCCCCGTACCGACCAGGTCGGCCAGGGCGTCCGTGGAGGTGAGGGGACCGTACTCGTCGACGCCCGGGAAGCCTCCACGATCACACCCTACGGTCGACCACCGGCAAGGTGGATACGATCCACCTCATGGAAACCTGGTCGGAAGCGGTCGAGACGGAGGACGGCGGAGTTGGCGAAGTCCAACCCGCCCCTGACGAGGCGCCCGAGAATGTCGACGGGGCATCGGAGGATCCGATTGAAGCCTGGGCTCCGACCGAGGGCTCTCTGGACGCGGTCGAGGCGGTGTTAGACCAGGTGGACCGGGCGTTGGCCCGCCTGGACGACGGAACGTACGGTCGATGTGTGTCGTGCGGCGAGTCGATCGACGATGTCCGCCTGGCCGGGGACCCGACCGTTCTCTCCTGTCGTGACTGCACCCAGCCGGAACTGATCGAGGCCGACTGAGGCCACCCGGTCTTCGCCACAGGGTGGGCCAGGGCGCTGCCAGTGGTTGCCGTCCTGCCCGTGGTGCTGATCGGCTGCCCCTTCATCACCGGCGGGAGGGATCCACGCTCCTAGCCCTTCAGCGGACGGGGTCTGGGGCGGGCGCGGTGGCGCCCCCCGTGAGCGGTGTGGGACACGGTCCCCGGTGGCGGGGCCAGGGACAACGCCGCCACGGAAGGAGCCGGGTCTGGCGTCTTGGTGCTGGTTGTGGTGCTGGTTGTGGTGCTGGTCGTGGTAGCGGTTCCTGATCGACCGTTGGATGCATCGGAGACGGCGCCGCGGATCGCCTTCGTCGTCGGTTCCGCCGTCGGGACGCCGTGGGGGGAGTCCGTCGTCGTCGTCCCGGCGTCGGACGGCGCGGCGTCTTCGGTCGACCGTGCGCCCGTGGCCCGTGCGCCCGTGGCCCGTGCGCTGCCCGTCCCCTCCGCGGAGCGAGACGGGGCTGGCACACGCTCCGCTGTGGACGTCGGATCCCGGGCGACGGGGCGCTGGATCGGAACCGCCGGGGCGGCCGGTGTCCCGGGCCCCCCGGCAGACGTCGTGACCGGTGGTACCCCGGCCGAGAGGGTGGTCTCGGGCGTGTGGAAGTCCACGATGAGCAGCAGGGCCCCGACCGTGCTGGTCGCCACGATGACGGCCCGACGTGATCGCCACAGGCTTCTCGGACCCATCAGAACGCGAAGGTTTCGTGGTGGATGCGTTCGGGCGGGGTGCCCATGGCGTGGGCCGCTCTGGTCACCGCTTCGGTGAAGTTCCGTGGCCCGCAGACGAACACGTCCCGATGGGCCAGATCCGGTATGAGGCCCGAGAGCAGGGACGCGGTGATCCGGGTCGACCGCCCGGATCCGATGATCTGGTGGAGCTGGCCGCGACGCTTCTTGACGAGGTGGGCGAACTCATTGGCCAGGGGCACCTCCCTTCGGCTGGGGCCACGGAGCACCACGGATGTGTCGACAGTCTCGGGGAGATCCTCGAGAAGGGCCCGCAATGGGGTGACGCCGACACCGGCACCGATGAGGGCGACCGAGTTCCCGTGGCAGGCATGGCGGGTGAAGCTGCCGTACGGGCCCTCGATCGCCACCCTGGTTCCCACCGGAATCCGCGCCAGGTCGGTACTGTGATCACCCAGACACTTGACCGTCAATCTGATGTACGGCGGCTTCGGAAGTGCCGAGATGGAATAGGGATGGGCCTGCCACCACAGACCTCGGACCAGGAACCGCCATTGACAGAACTGTCCCCCGTCCACCTGCAGGCGGTCGAGGTGACGACCGACGCACACGATGGAGATCACCCCCGGGACCTCCTGGCACACCCAGGCCACCCGCAGTCGGTGGGTGAAACTGGTGTGCAGGGGCAGGGCCACCCGGTAGATCAGGACCAGTCCCAGCGTGGCGCTCCAGATGACCGCCCACCAGGCTTCGGTCAGGGGGTGGGCGGCGAACGTGGACCCGAGCATCTCGTGGGGGAAGGACAGCACCAGAGCGAGATAGATGTAGAGGTGCATGGCCCACCAGGTCTCGTAGCGCACCTTCCTCCGGAGCCGACGGTAGGAGCTGACTCCTGCCATGGTCAGCAGCGCGAACCCCACCGTGGCGGCCAGCACATCGGGGTAGGACGTCTGAAGCCGGATCAGGGTGGCCAGGAACCCGTCTTTCGACGTCACTGCGATGGCCGCGGTGACGAGGACGGCATGCATGGCAGCCAATCCGATCGGCCATCCCCCGATCCGGCGGTGCCATCGGGCCAACCGGATCTGCCCCACTGCCTTCTCGACCACCGGGATGCGGGCCATGATCAGCACCATGGCCAGGAGGAGATAGGCCGCGGCCAGGCCGGAGAGACGGGCCGCGGCAGTGGTGACGCCGGCCGGAGCAGCGAGGGCTTTCCGACTCTCCGCCACTATTCCGAGGCCCAGGGTGACACCGAGGCCACCGGCCAGGAGGGCCAGGAACAGGTCCCCGACCAGCTCGCGCCCCGGCACGGCCGGTGCCGGTGGCACGGCCGGTGCCGGTGCCGGTGGCACGGCCGCAGCCGGTGCCGGTGCCGGTGCCGGTGGCTCACGATCGTCCCGGGACGATCCGGCCCGGACGGACCCGCCGGGAACGGGGCGACCTTCCGACAGGTCAAGGGGCCAACCGGCGCTTGCCGAAAGGGGGCGGCGGAACTGCAGGTCGGCGAATTCCTGGGCCAACGCGGGCACCGTGGTCACACGAGCGGCATCCGTCGGGGGGATGGACCTGTTGCCGGTCATTTCGTCAGGGCGTGCCAGTTGTCAGTTTCTCCTTCGGGGGTCGGATCGGACGTGCCCAGACGCCATGGACGACGGGATGTCCCATGAGGTCCGGAGATCGACGCCGTTCGATCGAATTTCAGAACGGGGTCATCTGTAGGGGAGATATGGACAATAATGGTGGGCGAAAGTTGCACTCTATGTATGTGAGATATGACCAGCATAAATTGATATATTCACATGGCAATTTCGATGATGAGAACCCTGTCCGGTGCTCGCCGGAGGTGACAGCACCTTGCCTTCGCCAGGGAAGAATCTGTTCAGATGAGGTCGGCCATCACTCCCACGGACTGAACCCGATTCCTCGGTTCGTACGTGGACACCCGCTCGAGCGTCATGGCCCCACCTCTTCCCGGGGCAACTCGTTCGCACCTTGTATGCGGCATCGGAGTCTTTCCATGGCGCCCCTCATCCTTCGACGGGTCCTGACTGGATCATCAGAATGGAATTACTTCCATCCATCTTTACCGGAATAGGTCGGGTATTTCAAGCCTATTCAGTGACTATTCATGACCAAATAGTTCCTGAGCATTGACTGGGAACCGGCTGTGAGTTGGACCCGACGGATGGCGGCTCGACCCGTCCTGGTCGCAGCTGATGGCGATACGAACGCCACCGCCGCCGATCTGGACCGGGCGTCCGCCCACGGGGTGTGATCCTGCGCCGACGTCTCGCGGGAGTGCCATCTTCAGTTCGGTACGTCCACGGCCGAGGGCACCGCCGGCGTCCATCTGGACGATGTGACTCGCGCCCGGAGGGGATGTCGCTTCGGCGCAGAGGCACGAGTGCAACCGGCGCCAAGAGGTGGGGAGCGCCGGTCCCGGATGTGCCGGAGGTCGGCCTGGCTGGGCTGGACGCCCACCCCATCGCACAGAGGACAGGGCAGAGCCCAGCTGGCTACTTCTTGGTCTCCCAGAAGATCTTGTCGATCTCGGCGATCTGGGCCAGCAACTCGTCGGCCACCTTCACGTCGGTCGTCTTCTTGACCTCGCCGGCCTTCTTCGTGGCCTTCCAGAACAGATCGTGCAGCTGTGGGAACTTCTCGAGGTGCTCGGGCTTGAAGTAGTCGGTCCACAAGACCCACAGATGGTGCTTGACCAGGTCGGCGCGCTCCTCCTTGATGAGGATGGCCCGAACCTTGAAGGCCTGGTCGTCGGACGCGTTGTACTTCTCGATGGTGCCCTTCACCGATTCGGCCTCGATGCGGGCCTGGGCCGGATCGTAGACACCGCAGGGCAGGTCGCAGTGGGCGTGCCCCACCCGGGGTGCGGACACGCGGTCGAGGGTGGCCAGCAGGTGGTCTGCGATGCGCATGGACAGGACTCCTTTTCGTGGGTCGGTGACCGAGATCATCTGGTACAGACTTGGTCATGTTGCTGTGTGGGCTCACCTTACCCAGGTTCGGAGACGGCAACACCAGCCGGCCCCACCCGCGTGCCGACCGGACGCCACCGGTGGACCCGACCGACGCGGCTCAGGGGTAGGTGCACCGTGCGTCGAAGGGTCGCCGCCGCCGTTGTCGTCCTGGTCACCGCGGCCCTGTGGCGATCGGTCCGGCGGTTCGAGGTGACCGGCTCCTCCATGGCACCGGCCCTGCTGGCCGGGGATCGGCTGGTGGTGGTGGGCCTGCCGTGGCTGCCCCAGCCCTGGCCCGAGCCCGGGGCGGTGATCGCCGTCCGCGACCCGAGGCTCCCGAGCCGCATCCTCATCAAGCGGGTGGCGGCCATCGACCGGCGGCACGGCACGCTCGAGGTCGCGGGTGACCAGCGCGCCGTCAGTACCGACAGCCGGACCTTCGGCCCCGTGTCGCGATCCTCGGTGGTCGGTCGGGCGGTCTACCGATACGCCCCTGCCGGGCGGAGCGGCCCTGCACCCTGGCCGGAGGAGTACGATCGGGCGTGATGCCAAGCCTCAGAGATGACCTCGACCGTATTCTGACCGGCCCCTACCTCGACGGCATCGACGACCGGTCGCTCGACGACATCCGGGCCATGCGCACCGAGTGCCAGCAGGCCGAGGTGGCGCTGTCGTACCTCCGCCGGCTGATCCAGGGCCGGCTGGATATCGTCCACGCCTACCTCGAGCATGCGGGATCGGACGCCCCGCCCGATCTGGCCACCCTGGTCGACGACCTGCCCGGCATCCTCTCCGCCGGTCCGGGTCGGCCGCCCGGGCCCGAGCACCTGCCCATGCTGATCGCGCCCGACACCGAAGAGGCCGACCTCACCGCCGAGCTCGACGCGGTGCTCGGAGCCGATGAGATCGCCGCCCTCGTGGGCCGCGACCCCGAGCAGCTCCGGGAGTTGGCCAGCCGGCTCGAATCCCTCGAGAACAGCGTGTCGCTCGAACGGCGGGCGTTGCACGTCCGCATCGACACGCTGCAGGCCGAGCTGGTGGACCGGCACAAGACGGGACGGGCCTCGGTCGACGGTCTGCTGTCGTGAAGGACCCGATCCGAACCGAGGGCACCCAGTTCGTGAAGGAGCTCCCGGAGCGGTTCAACGAGCTCGGCTCGTTCATCCGCGAACAGCGGAGCTCGGCCCGGCTCTCGCTTCGCCGGCTCTCCGAATTGGCGGGCATCTCGAACCCGTACCTGAGCCAGATCGAACGCGGCCTCCGCCGGCCCTCGGCCGAGATCCTCCAACAGATCGCCAAGGCCCTGCGCATCTCGGCCGAGACGCTCTACGTGCAGGCCGGCATCCTCGACAAGCCGGACGGCGACACCGATCTCTCCCGTCACATCTTCGCCGACCGCCACCTGACCGAGGAGCAGCGCCAGGCGATGATGCGCATCTACCTCTCGTTCCGTCACGAGAACGCCGACCAGGCGGAGGGCCACCGGGTGTCAGCCGGCGGCGACCAGGGTGACGGCGAGCCGACCGATGCCCTGGTCGCGGCCGTCGGTCCGGACGGAACGACCGTAATCCCTGGTGGGAGCGGTCCGGCGGCGGCCGTCGGCTGATCTCGGCCTCCCGGTAGGATCGGCGGCGCATGAGGCGTCTGGCCGTCCTTTCGTTGCACACCTCGCCCCTGGCCCAACCCGGTACCGGGGACGGCGGCGGCATGAACGTCTACGTGCGCGAGCTCTCGGCCGCGCTGGCCCGGACCGGGGTCGAGTGTGACGTGTTCACCCGGGCCTGGGCCGACGACCTGCCCGCCACCGTGCACATCGAGCCCGGCTTCCGGGTCCACCACGTGTCCGCCGGCCCGCCCTCGCCCATGGCCAAGGAGGCGCTCCCCGCGGTGGTCGAGGAGTTCGCCGACGGTGTCCTGAAGAGCATGCGCACCGCCGAGGGCTTCGGCACCGCCGAGGACCTTCCCTACGACGCCGTCCACGCCAATTACTGGTTGAGCGGCATCGCCGGACACCTGATCAAGCACCAGGCCAACCTGCCCCTCGTCTCCACCTTCCACACCCTCGACCGGGTCAAGGCGGAGGCCAGCCCCGAAGAGGTCGAGGCCGACGCCCCGCACCGGCGGGCCGAGGCCGAGGCCACCGTCATCCGGTGCTCCGACGCCGTGCTGGCCTCCTGCTCGGTGGAGGCCGCGCAGATCTCCGACCTCTACCACGCCGACCCGTCACGCATCCGAATCGTGGCCCCCGGCGTCGACCACGCCTTCTTCGCCCCCGGCGACCGGCGCCAGGCGCGCCGGGCGCTGTCCCTGCCCGAACAGGGCCGGCTCCTGCTCTTCGTCGGCCGGATCCAGCCCCTCAAGGGCGTGGCCGTGGCTGTGCAGGCCCTGGCCGCCCTCGGTCCGGGCCATGACGACTGCCACCTGGTCGTGGTGGGCGGTCCGAGCGGCCCCCACGGCGAGGTCGAACTGGAAAGGCTGGCCTCACTGGTGGACGAGCTCGACCTCGGGGACAGGGTGGTCTTCGTGCCACCGCAACCGCACGAGCTGCTCTCCACCTACTACCGGGCCGCCGATGTCTGCCTGGTGCCCAGCCGGTCC
This sequence comes from Acidimicrobiales bacterium, assembly GCA_049521915.1. Lineage (GTDB taxonomy): Bacteria > Actinomycetota > Acidimicrobiia > Acidimicrobiales > RAAP-2 > Bog-756. Next base: position 9,655 of record JBEKOI010000025.1, read on the forward strand.
GAGTCGTTCGGACTGGTGGCCCTCGAGGCCGCCGCGTGTGGGACCCCGGTGGTGGCTTCCGACGTCGGCGGTCTGAGCAGTCTCATCGACCACGGCCGCACCGGCTACCTGGTCGAGGACCCGGCACCGGAGGCGTTCGCGGCGTGGGTGAGGCAGATCCTGGCCGAACCGCTGCTGGCCGAGCGGTTGGGCTCGGGGGCGGTCATGCGGGCGCGCCGGTACACCTGGGCCAGAGCGGCCCATCTCCTCCGTGAGGTCTACGCCGACCTGACCGCGGACCGCCTCGTCGAGTGCTCATGACCGACCGGTGGCGCTCATGACCGACCGCGAGTGCTCATGACCGACCGGTGGAGCGGCATCCTCGGCCCTGAGGAGCGGGAGCGGGTGTGCGCCCTCATCGACGGTTGGGGTGCACGCGAGCTCGTCGCCGACGGGGCGCTCGTGGCCGTCGACCGCCAGCCCGGAGGGGACCCGGTGTCGGGGGCCCCGCGCTGGTACCTCCGGCTCCAGGGGGACGAGAAGGAGTTCGTGACGGTGTGGCTGACCCTCCGCCAGCGCACCCTCCACCACGAGACCCAGTTCATGCCCGGACCGGAGACCAACGTCGAGGCGACGTGGGAGTACCTCTTGAAGAAGAACGCCGACCTGCTCGGCATGAGCTTCGCCCTCGGACCCGAGGAGGCCGTCTACCTGGTCGGCCGGGTGCCGGTGGAACGGGTCGACGAAGAGGAGCTGGACCGGATCATGGGGGCGTCCCTGGCCTACACCGACGAGTGCTTCCCGACGGCCATGTCCATCGGCTACGAGGGCCGGTACCGGCGCCGGCCGCCCGCGTCGCCGGTGCCGTCCGCCTGAGGCCGGGGTCTGACCCGGCCCGGCGGTCGCCGGCGTCGAAGGGGAGCGGGTCGGCGACAGGGCCACTGGTAGCGTCTCAGCCAATGGCACCAAAGCTGCTGATCGTGGGGGGCGGGAAGATGGGTTCGGCCCTGCTCACCGGCATGATCACCGCGGGCTGGGCTCCGGTTGCCGACCTGGCCCTGAGCGACCCCGACCCCGCCCAGCGGGCCCTCCTGGCCGAGGCCCACCCCGGCCTCCAGGTCGTGGATGCACCGATGAAGGCAGACGATGCGCTCCTGGCCGTGAAACCCGACGTGGCCGAAGCCGTGCTGCGGACCCTGGCCGCCGTGGGGGTCGGCCGGGTCCTCTCGATCGTGGCCGGCCTGTCGACGGCCCGACTCGAGGCCGCCCTCGGACCGGGGCGCGTGGTGGTGCGGTCGATGCCCAACACGCCTTCGCTGGTGGGGTGCGGTGTGGCTGCCATCTCCGGTGGCGAGGCGGCGAAGGCCGCCGATCTCGACTGGGCCGAGGGGATCCTCGGGTCGGTGGGCACCGTGGTCCGGCTGCCCGAACGCCACCTCGACGCGGTGACCGGTGTGTCGGGCTCGGGTCCCGCCTACATCTACCTGGTGGCCGAGGCCATGATCGAGGGCGGGGTGGCCGCCGGTCTCACCCGTGAGGTGAGCCGCCGTCTGGTGGTGGGAACCATGCTCGGCTCGGCCCGGATGATGGCCCAGACGGAGGTCGACCCCGGCGAGCTCCGGGCCGCGGTGACCTCGCCCGGTGGCACCACGGCGGCGGCGCTGCGCACGCTCGAGTTCAAGGCGGTGCGATCGGCGTTCATCGAGGCGGTGGCCGCGGCCACCGAGCGCTCCAAGCAATTGGGACGGTGATGCAGGCGGTTGGGACGGTGACGCCACCCGTTCCGGCCATCTTCTTCCTCTCCGACTACGGCACGGCCGACGAGTTCGTGGGCGTGGTCCATGCCGTGCTGCACCGGTTGGCACCCGACGTCAGGGTCATCGACCTCTCCCATCAGGTGGCGCCCTTCGATGTGGCCGGAGGGGCCGCCATGCTGGTCCGCTGCGCCCCCCATCTCGGCCCGGGGGTGGCGCTGGCCGTGGTCGACCCGGGTGTCGGGACCGACCGCCGGTCGGTGGCCATCCGGACAGCGGATGACCGCAGCGCGCTCGGCGGACCGTCGTGGCTGGTGGGGCCGGACAACGGACTGCTGATGCCGATGGCCGCGGCCTGCGGCGGTGTCGACTCGGCGTTCGCCATCGATCGGGACGGTGCCGTCGCCCACCAGCGTCGTCCCGGCTCCGCCGGACGTGACACCCCCGGACCCGCCGGGCCCGGACGTGGCTCCTCCGGGCAGCCCGAGCCCGGGGCGCCCGGAGCGCCCGGCCCCACCTTCGATGGTCGGGACGTCTTCGCCCCGGCCGCCGCCCATCTGGCCCTCGGGGCCGACCCGGAGCGGCTCGGGGCCCGCATCGACCCGGCATCGTTGGTGGCCGGCGCCACCGGCGCCACCGGCGCCCGGACCGGGGACGATGCCGGGCCGAGGCCACCCGGACCTGGACTCCTCACCTCGGTCGCCTCCATCGACCGGTTCGGGAACGTGCAGCTGGAGGCGGGTGCCGCCGCGCTGGGGGAGATGAGCATCCCGTCCGGTGGCGCCTTCCAGGTCACGGTGGTGACCAGGCCCTCGGACCGGATCACCGGGCCACCCGGGGATCAGTCGGGTGTCGGGGACGGGCCGTTCGCCGGCCGGCGGGTGGCCGCGTTCGCCGAGCTCCTCCCCGGCGAGCTCGGCCTGCTGGTCGACGCCGCCGGCCACCTGGCGCTGGTCCTCGATCGGGCGTCCGCCGCCGCCCGGCTCGAGCCCATCGGGGTGGGATCCCGTGTGCTGATCGCCCCTGGTCCCGCGGGTCCGGACCGCCGGTGACCCGGAGCCCGTGGGCGCGCCGGCCATGGGTAGGCCCGGACCCCGGTGCGGTCCGGGCCGGCGGCGGCCTCAGCACCGGCTTTCGGCAGGTCGTTCGCGGGTCCTACGATCCCGTCAGTGCCCACTGACCCACCACCACCTCCGACCCCGAGGCAACGGCCCGGGCCGCCGGGCCCGAACCGGCGGATCCCCGAGGCCACCGTGACCCGCCTCCCGGTGTACCAACGCATCCTCGAGGAGCTGCTGCGCTCGGGTACCACCACCGTCTCCTCGGAGCTGCTGGCCTCCGCCGCTCAGGTCAACGCGGCCAAGGTGCGCAAGGACCTGTCGTTGCTCGGGTCCTTCGGGACCAGGGGTGCGGGCTACGACGCGGCGTTCCTCATCGAGCAGATCGACCGTCAGCTCGGGCTCGACCGGGTGTGGCCGGTGGTGATCGCGGGGATCGGGAACCTCGGCCGGGCCCTGGCCCGGTCCCAGGGGTTCGCAGCCCGCAACTTCGACGTGACGGCCCTGCTCGACACCGATCCGGCCATCATCGGTGAGCTGGTCGACGACGTGGTGGTGCGTCACGTGGACGACCTCCCGCTCATCGCGTCCGAGCGGCCCCTGTCCATCGGGGTCATCACCACTCCGCCGACCGTCGCCCAACGGGTGGCCGACATGATGATCGCGGCCGGGATCCGCTCGATCCTCAACTTCGCCCCGCGGGTGCTGGAGGTGCCGCCCGACGTGTTGCTGCGCTATGTCGACCTCAGCATCGAGCTGCAGGTGATGAGCTTCTACCAGTCGCGGATGGACGACACGGCGGCGGGCAGCGGGATGCCGGTGATCCGATCGATAGGCCTGACGTCCAGCCCCTCGGAGTGACCGATCCCACCCCGTGCCGGGGCCGGTGGCGGGCGCGACTGGCGACCGGCACCCGGGGCGGCCATGCTGTGGGCCCCGAGGCTGAGGTGTGAAGCACGGCGCACCCGCCCTACGCTTGAGGGGTGGACGTGTGTGGAGCATCATCCCGACCCGGGGTTCCAAGCCGGTGGTGACCCTGTGCGACATTCGATGAGCAGCACCCGCGGCGAGGCGGTGGGCCCGTGTCGGTGATCGTCGTGGGCCTCGAACAGCGCCGATCCCCTCTCGATCTCCTCGAACGGGTGGCGGTGTCCGAGCGCGACCTGCCCAAGGCACTGGGCCGGTTGCGGGACCAGTCCAACCTCTCCGAGGTGGTGATCCTCTCCACCTGCCTGCGCACCGAGATCTACGCCGTGGTCGAGCGGTTCCACGACGGTGTGGCCGCGCTCGAGGAGTTCCTGGCCGCCACCAGCGGGAGTCCGGCGGACTCGCTGGCCGAGCATTTCACCGTGCGTTTCGACGACGACGTGACCAACCATCTCTTCGCGGTGGCCGCCGGGCTCGACTCGGCCGTGCTGGGCGAGTCGGAGGTCCTCGGGCAGGTACGCCGGGCCTGGGAGCAGGCCCGGAGCGAGCGGGTGTCGGGCCCGGTGCTCGGCGCCCTGTTCCGTCATGCCGTCGAGACCGGCAAGCGGGTCCGGTCGGAGACCGCCATCGCCCGTGGGATCACCTCGCTCTCCCACGGAGCCGTGGCCCTGGCCGCCCGGCACCGGGACGGGGGGCTCGCCGGCGCCCGGGTCCTCGTGGTGGGTGCGGGGGAGATGGGGGAGGGCGTGACCCAGGCCCTGGCCTCGGGCGACATCGCCACCCTGATCGTGGCCAACCGGACCGTCGACCGGACCGAGGCCCTGGTGTCCGGTCTCCCTGCGGACGTGGCTGCGGAGGTGAGGACGGCAGCGCTGGACGACCTGGCCGGGCTGATGGTCTCGTCCGACGTGATCTTCACCTCGGTCGGCACCACCCATCCCATCGTCGACCGGGCCATGGTCGAAGCAGCCGTGACCGGGCGCGGACCCGGTGATCCGCTGCTGATGGTGGATCTCGGGGTGCCCCGCAACGTCGAACCGTCGGCGGCCGATCTCGACGGGCTGGTGCTGCTCGACATGGAGGCGCTGCGGTCCGCGGTCTCCGACGCGCTGTCCGGGCGCGAGGAGGAGGTGGCCGATGCCAATCGCATCGTCGCCGACGAGGTGGAGCGCTACCGGGTGGCCTCCCGGGCCCGCGATGCCGCTCCCATGGTGTCCGCCCTCAGGGCGCGGGTCGAAGAGGCCCGCCGTTCGGAGCTCGACCGGCAGCGGTCGAAGCGGTCCGAACTGTCGGAGGCCCAGTGGGAGCAGGTCGATGCGGTGACCAGGGCGATGGTGGCCAAGCTGCTCCATCAACCGACAGTGGCCCTCAAGGACGCGGCCGGCACTCCCAGGGGCGAGCGCCTGGTCGAAGCGCTCCGAACGCTGTTCGATCTCTAGCCCGTGGCCGGCCGGTGTCCGCCATGACCGGACCGTTGGCACTCCGGTTGGCCACCCGGGGGTCACCGCTGGCCCTGTGGCAGGCGCACCGGGTGGAGGAGCTCCTCCACCGGTCGGGGGTGAGCGCCTCCCTGGTGGTGATCGAAACCACCGGCGACCGGAGGCTCGATGTCCCCCTCGACCGGCTCGGAGGCCAGGGTGTGTTCGTCAAGGAGGTGCAGGCCGCGGTCATCGCCGGCGAGGCCGACGCCGCCGTCCATTCGGCCAAGGACCTTCCCGCCTCCGCTGAGCTCTGCGTGCCCGGATTGGTGCTGGCTGCGTTCCCCGAGCGGGCCGACGCCCGCGACGTGCTGGTCGGTGGCCGTCTCGACTCCCTGCCCGTCGGGGCCACGGTGGCCACCGGCTCGGCCCGGCGGCGGGTCCAGTTGGCCAACCTCCGTCCCGACCTCACCTTCGCCGGACTGCGCGGGAATCTGGCCACCCGGCTGGCCGTTGTCGGCGCGGGCGCAGTGGCCGCAGTGGTGGTGGCCAAGGCCGCACTCGACCGCTTGGGCTGGTCCCCACCAGCCGGGCTCGAGTTCGAGGTGTTCGACACCGGGACGATGCTGCCGCAGGTGGGGCAGGGGGCGCTGGCCGTGGAGTGCCGCGAGGACGACGACGTCACCCGGCTGGCGCTGGCCGCCGTCGACGATCCCCGAATACGTCGTCTGGTGACGTCCGAGCGGGCCTTCCTGGCCGAGCTCGGGGGTGGGTGCACGCTGCCGGTCGGCGCTTACGCCGAGTCGGTGGGGCCGGGCGTCGAGCCCGACCGGACAGCCATCCGCTTGAACGGCATGCTCGCCTCGGCGGACGGCCTGGTCGTCCTGCGCCACGAGCTCACCGGAGATCGCCCCGAGCGCCTCGGTCGTGCGGTGGCCAGGTACCTCCTCGACGGGGCGGGCGGCCACGACCTCGGCGAATGGGCTCCGGGGCCCGGGGAGTCCGGGGAGGAGTCCGGGGAGGAAGAGGTCGCAGGCCGGCCCCCGGGGGTGGCCAGATGAGCGTCTCGCTGGTCGGAGCCGGTCCCGGGGACCCGGGGCTGTTGACCTTGCGCGGCGCCGAGCTGCTGCGCCGGGCCGACGTGGTCATCTACGACCGGCTGATCGGCCGCGAACTGCTGGAGCTGGCGCCTCCGGGCGCCGAGCTCATCGACGTGGGCAAGGGCCCCGGGGGATCGGCACGCCAGTCCGAGATCAACGAGCAGCTCATCAACCACGGTCGCTCGGGCCGCTCGGTGGTCCGCCTGAAGGGCGGCGACCCGTTCGTCTTCGGGCGCGGCGGTGAGGAGGCCGAGGCCCTGCGCAGCGCGGGGGTCGACTACGAGGTGGTACCCGGCGTCAGCTCCGCCTTCGCCGCGCCGGCGACGGCCGGCATCCCGGTGACCCACCGCGGCCTGGCCACGTCGGTCACCGTGGTGACCGGACACGTCGGCGATGCCTCGGCCCCCGTGGGCGTCGACTGGGAGGCGCTCGGCCGCGCCGGCGGAACGCTGGTGATCCTGATGGGCATGGCCGACCGGGTCAGGATCGCCGCCGAGTTGATGGCCGGCGGACGCGGGGAGGACACCCCGGTGGCCATCGTGCACTGGGGGACCACCCGGCGCCAGCAGGTGGCCCGTTCGACCCTGGGCGGGCTGGCGGCCATCGACCTGCCGGCTCCGGCCGCCATCGTCATCGGGCCGGTGGCGGCCCTGGACCTCGGCTCGACCGATGCCGGGCCGGGCCGGGCATGAGCCCGTCCCCTCTCCGCGGTCGTCACGTCGTGGTGACCCGGGCCCGCGCCCAGGGATCGGAACTGGCCGACCGGCTGGTGGGTCTGGGGGCTACCGTCGTCGAGCTTCCGGTCATCGCCATCGAGGAGCCGGCCGACGGCGGGGCGGCACTGGCCGACGCGGTCGACCGGCTCGTCACCGGGTCCTACCGGTGGGTGGTGTTCACCTCCTCGAACGCGGTGTCCCGGCTCCTCGCCGTGCTCGCCGATCGTCCCGTGCCGGCATCGGTCCGGTGGGCCGCGATCGGGGCCGGGACCGCCCGCACCCTGGCCGAAGGCGGGTACCCGCCCGATCTGGTGCCCGGGACGTCGGTGTCGGAAGCGCTGGCCGAGGAATTCCCGGCCGCCGGCCAGGAGGCCACGGAGCCGGAGGACGGCACCACCCACGGTCCGGACGCCGTCTTGTTCCCGCGGGCCGCCAAGGTGCGCGGGGCGCTGGGCACCGGGCTCCGGGCCAAAGGGTGGGAGGTGGACGAAGTCGAGGCCTACCGCACGGTGGCCGGAGAACCCGGGCCGGACCAGGTGGCGGCAGCCGGGCGGGCCGATGCCATCGTCTTCACGTCGTCGTCCACGGTGGCACGGACCGTGGAGCTTCTCGGACCGGACGGCGTCCCACCCTTGGTGGCCTCGATCGGGCCAATCACCTCGGGGTCGGCCCGGGCGGCCGGGCTCGAGGTGGCCGCCGAGGCCAGTCCGCACACCATCGCCGGATTGGTGGACGCGGTGGTCGGGGCCCTCGCCGGACCCGGGGCCGGTCCTCGCCGCCACGGGGCGTCCCACCGGGAGCCGGTCCCGGATCGGAAACGGGCGCAACAACAACAACAACAACAACAACAGTGAACCCGGGACCGGCCGGGCCCTGAGGACGCGGCAATCGACCTGTCCAGTGGCGGACACCCGGGTTCGGAGCTTCCCCTCCTCTTCGAGAGTCACACCCCCCTGCCCGGTGGCCGTCCAGTACGCCCGGGAGCTGTTGGGCCAGGCCCTGGTGGAGGTGCTCGTGGCCCAGGGCACCGACGTCACCACCGTCTACTCGGCCGTTGCCTTCGCCGACGACGTCGCCGTCGCCGTCGCCGTCGCCACGACCAATGGCCTCTTGGAAGCGAGCACGTAGGCTGGGTCCCAGTGCCGAGTGATCCTTCCACCCCCACCGGGCCGCGTCGGGCCATGGCCGGGTTCCCGACCACCCGGTTGCGCCGTCTCCGTGGCACCCCTGCGCTGAGGCGCCTGGTGTCGGAGACCCGCCTCACGGTCGACGACCTGGTCGCCCCGTTGTTCGTGGCCGACGGCATCGCGGAGCCCCGACCGGTGACGTCGCTACCCGGCGTGGTCCAGCACACCGTGGACTCCGTGGCTGTCGAGGTCAAGCGCCTGACCGGTTTGGGCGTGCCCGGGGTTATCGTGTTCGGACTTCCCCGGCCGGAGGAGAAGGACCCCACCGGTTCGGCCGCCTCCAGGTCCGATGGGATCACCCAGCGGGCCCTCAAGTCGGTGCGGGACGCCGTCGGCGACTCGGTCGTGGTCATGGCCGACTGCTGCCTCGACGAGTTCACCGATCACGGCCACTGCGGCGTCGTGGACGAGGCCTCCGGCCAGGTGGACAACGACGCCACATTGCCGCTCTATGCCCAGTTGGCCGTGTCCCAGGCCACGGCCGGCGCCGACGTGATCGCCCCCAGCGGGATGATGGACGGGCAGGTGGGCGCCATCCGCGCCGCCCTCGATGCGGCGGGGTTCCACCGCACCGCCATCCTGGCCTACGCGGCCAAGTACGCCTCGGCGCTGTACGGGCCGTTCCGCGACGCCGCCCAGGTCGTCATCGCCGACGGCGGCGACCGCCGCGATTACCAGCAGGACCCCGGCAACCGCCGCGAGGCACTGGCCGAGGTGGCGCTGGATGTGGCTGAGGGCGCGGACATGGTCATGGTGAAACCGGCCCTGACCTATCTCGACGTCATCGCCTCGGTGCGGGAGGCCTTCGACGTACCGGTGGCCGCCTATCACGTGAGCGGTGAGTACGCCATGGTCAAGGCGGCCGCAGCCAACGGGTGGATCGACGGGCCGGCCGTGGCCCTCGAGCAGCTGACCGCGGTCAAGCGGGCGGGAGCCGACTTCATCCTCACCTACTTCGCCGGCGAGCTGGCCGAGGCGCTCGGTGGGTGAGCAGCGGGTGTCGCGGGCGCTGTTCGAGCGCGCCGGCAAGGTGATCCCCGGGGGGGTGAACTCGCCGGTGCGCTCGTTCCGCTCCGTCGGGGGCCATCCCTACTTCGTGGCCCGCGGCGAAGGTCCTTATGTCTGGGACGCCGATGGCAACCGGCTGCTCGACTACGTCCAGTCCTACGGCGCCTCCATCCTCGGCCACGCCCATCCGGCGGTGGTCGGCGCGGTGGACCGGGCCGCGGCCGGCGGGACCACCTTCGGCGCCCCGACCGAGGGGGAGGTGCTGCTGGCCGAGGCCATCTGCGCGCGGGTCGCGGGCTGTCAGCAGGTGCGGCTGGTGTCGTCGGGGACCGAGGCGGCCATGAGCGCCATCCGGGTGGCCCGCGGATTCACCGGGAGGTCGCGTATCGTGAAGTTCGCCGGGTGTTACCACGGCCACTCCGACGCCCTCCTGGCCGGCGGAGGCAGCGGGGTCGCCACCCTCGGGCTCCCGGACTCGGCCGGCGTGCCCCCCGGCGCGGTGGCCGACACGGTGGTGGCGCCCTTCAACCGGGTTCCCGACCTCGACGACCAGGTGGCCTGCGTCATCGTCGAGGCCGTGGCGGCCAACATGGGACTGGTGGCCCCGACCGATGGGTTCCTCGAAGGGCTGCGCTCGGCCTGTGACGCGGTGGGTGCGCTCCTCATCTTCGACGAGGTCATCACCGGCTTCCGCCTGGGCCCGGGAGGGGCGTCGGGATGGTCCGGTGTGCGACCCGATCTCTGGTGCTTCGGGAAGGTGATCGGCGGCGGCCTGCCCGTGGGTGCCTTCGGAGGTCGCGCCGACGTCCTCTCCTCCCTGGCGCCCGACGGTCCCGTCTACCAGGCGGGGACCCTGTCCGGGAACCCGGTGGCCACGGCCGCGGGCCTGGCCGTCCTCGAGCTGATGGATCCGAACGACTACACCTCGCTTTCGGACCGGGTGGCCCGGTTCGGGACGGCGCTGGAGGAGGTGCTGTCGGCCGCGCTGTTGAAGGCCGGGACCATGGACGCCGACGGGCGGCAGCTCGAAGCGGCGGTGCCGGTGGTCGGGCCGCTGTTCGGCATCTTCTTCGTCCCCGCCGGATCGGACCCGGTCCGTGACTTCGACGGGGCCACGGCCTCGGCGGCGACGGGCCTCTATACGGGGCTGTTCCGTTCGATGCTGGCCCGGGGGGTGGCACTGGCCCCCGGGCCCTACGAGGTGGCGTTCCCGTCCATGGCCCACGGCCGGGCCGAGCTCGACCACACCCTCGAGGTGGCGTCGGAAGCCATCGTGGACGTCACCGGCTGAACCCGGCGGCTCGGCTCGGGTCCGGCCCCTGTCAGGCCCCCGTCCGGGGGACCTCCCGGGCCCTCGTCCTGGTCGGGTCCGGCCCCCGGGCGGCCCCCGGCGGGACCCGGGCGGGGGGTCCGACCGCGGCACCCCCGACTGGGTAAGGATGGGGCCGGACCGGTACGGACGACGAAGCGGCACCACGGTCCCGGAGGGCCATCGCAGCCATGACCAGCTCCATGTCCACGAGGACCGTTTCCGAAGGTCCTTGCCTGTCGGTGTCGGGAGCGGCAGGATGGCGGTGCCGATGCGTTGTTCGAGACGATTATCCTGAGGCGGACTCCCTGAGATGAGACGAGCCGGCGAAAGTCCAGGCCAATGGAGGAGGGGTCGATGACGGTCGGAATAACGGAACTGCCTCCCGAGGGCATGCAGCTGGGCGGCGTGGCCCTGGCCGGCGATGCCGAACGGGGCACGAAGACCACCGAGGGGCTGAGCCTGCTCTTCACCACGGCCGGGATCACGGTGCAGGGCCCCCAACCGCAGATCGAGAGGTTGTTGGTCTGGTCCGGGCTGGACTCCGCCAGCTGCCGGGAGAAGATCGCCCTCCCCGACGGGCGCAACGCCGCGGTGATGGAGCTGACGTCGGGGGGCCAGTCGATCCGGTTCCTGCTGCCCATGGATGCCGTCACCCCCGGGCAGGCCGCCTATCTCGACCAGGCCCTTCCGGCCTGGCTGGCCCGGTACAAGGGGTCGGTCGCCCCCATCCCCCCTGCGCCGCGGTCGCCGGCTTCACCGCCACCCGCACCGGCCCACGCCCGGTCGAACGGCGGGAGCACCTCCTCGGGCAGCCAGCGTTCCGGCGAGGGCAGCAGGACCGACGTCATCGCGCCGGCGGCACCCGTCGCGCCGGCGGCACCCATCGCACCGGCGGTACCCGCGGCCCGCGGCCTCACGCCGGCCGAGGCGGCCGCGGCTGCGGCTGCAGGAGCCGCAGCAGCAGGAGCCGCAGCTGCAGCCAGCGCCAACGGCACCACCGGGGGCCCCTCCGACCCGGGTTCGGGCTCGACGCCGACGGCGTTCGGATCTCCGGGGGCCGTCTCACCCTCCGATCCCGGGCCGACGGCCACGCGCCCGGATCTGTCGGGGTCTTCGTTCATCGCCCGGTCGAACACCGGGTCCGTGCCTCCGTCAGGAGGCGCGCCGGCAGCAGCACCGCCTGCCCCCGGTTCCCCGCCGCCCCCCGCCGCGGCACCGGCCGGGGGCGCTCCCGTCGGCACCGCCGGGTGGGATCTGTCCAACGGGGCGGCGAGCGGGGCCGGAGCGTCGGTGATCCCACCGGTGGGTGGGGAGCTGAGCCCGGACGTGAGCGATCCGGCCAGAAAGCCCAAGGGATGGCGCAAGAACCGTCCCGGCTCGACCTCCGAAGCGGCAGCTTCGGACGCACCGGCCACGGGCGCGCCGACCTCCGACTTCTTCGCGCCGCCGCGCCCGCCGGCGGAGCCGCCCGTCGACCCCGTCCCCCTCGCATTGGCCGGCTCGCTGCCGCCTCCCGCCACCGGGGACCTGGCCGCGCCGGGCACGCGGGGACCGATTGCCTGGAGGCCGCCGATCGACCCGCTGACCGGCGAGCCCGCATGGGACCAGTCGCCGGCCCCGGCCGACAGTCCGCCGAAGAAGCGCAGGTCCTGGCACCGGGGGGCCAAGGACAGTGCAGTGGCCGCGGCCGCCGCCAGTGCTGCCGCCGTCGGTACCACCGGCCTC
>JBEKOI010000026.1:0-21570 GCA_049521915.1 Acidimicrobiales bacterium
TCACCGGGCGGCCCGGGTCGAGCGCCAGCGCGAGCAGCTCCTTCCAGAGATCCTGGTTGGCCACGGGCTTCCCCTGGGCATTGCGCCAACCCCGCCGTTCCCACCCCTCCCACCACTTCTGGCGGAAGCAGTTGACGACGTAGGTCGAATCGCTCATCACATGGAGCGGCCCGGACAGCGACTGGAGGGCGCGCACCACCGCGGTCACCTCCATCCGCTGGTTGGTCGTGTGGGCCTCGCCCCCGCTGTCCGACGCGCCCCCGTCGACCGCCCACGCCCACCCCCCGGGGCCGGGGTTCCCGAGACACGACCCGTCCGTGTACACGGTGGTCACCGGATCCGGGGGTCGGGGCGGAGAGCTCATCGGGACAGCATGCCCGTTGCGCCCGGTCAATTGGTGCACGGCCGTCACCGTGCGGCCCAACGGCCCGGCCCGTTCGGCCCGGGACGATGCGCCCGGAACCATGCCGTCCTTCCCCCCGGGCCCGCGCAGTGCAAGCATGGGGAGGTGCTGTTCGACGGAGTGAGCCATCAACTTCCCGACGCCGATCCCGTCGAGACGTCCGAATGGCTGGACGCGTTCGACGACATCGTCGACGTCCACGGGCGGACCCGGGCCCGCTACCTGCTCATGCGGATCCTCGAGCGGGCGGGCCAGAAGCAGGTGGACTTCCCGGCCACGGTCTCATCCCCCTACGTCAACACCATCCCCTCCGACGAGGAGCCGGACTTCCCCGGCGACGAATACCTCGAACGGCGCATCCGGGCCTTCATCCGTTGGAATGCCGCGGTGATGGTGGTCAGGGCCAACGTCCGCTCGGAGGCCATCGGCGGCCACCTCTCGACCTACGCCAGCTCCGCCTCCCTCTATGAGGTGGGGTTCAACCACTTCTTCCGGGGAAAGGACGATGGCCATCCCGGGGATCAGGTCTACTTCCAGGGTCATGCCTCTCCGGGCATCTATGCCCGGGCCTTCGTGGAGGGCCGCCTCTCGGAGGAGCAACTGGACAACTTCCGGTTCGAGGTGGGGAGCAACGGGCTCTCCTCCTATCCGCATCCCCGGTTGATGCCCGAGTTCTGGGAGTACCCGACGGTGTCGATGGGCCTCGGCCCGCTCAACGCCATCGCCCAGGCCCACGTCAGCCGCTACCTCCACGCCCGGGGTATCGCCGGCACCCAGGACAGCCGGGTGTGGTGCTTCGTGGGCGACGGGGAATTCGACGAGCCCGAGACCATCGGCGCCCTCGGCATGGCCGGGCGGGAGCACCTCGACAACCTGGTGTTCGTGGTCAACTGCAACCTCCAACGCCTGGACGGTCCGGTGCGGGGCAACGGCAAGGTGATCCAGGAGTTCGAGGCCCTCTTTCGGGGCGCGGGCTGGAACGTGATCAAGGTGATCTGGGGCCGGACCTGGGACGACCTTCTGGCCAAGGACGTGGAGGGGGTGCTGCTGAACAAGATGAACTCCACGGTGGACGGCGAGTTCCAGAAGTACGCCACCGAGTCCGGGGCGTACATCAGGGAACACTTCTTCGGTCCCGATCCCCGTCTGCAGGAGCTGGTCAGCCACCTCTCCGACGAGGAGCTGCAGTCGCTCCCACGCGGAGGCCACGACTACCGGAAGCTCTACGCCGCCTACCAGGCGGCCACCGAGCACGTCGGGGCACCGACCGCCATCCTGGCCAAGACCATCAAGGGCTGGACGCTCGGGCCCGAGATCGAAGCCCGCAATGCCACCCATCAGATCAAGAAGATGACCAAGGCCCAGCTGCTCACCCTGCGCAACCGACTGTTCCTCAACGACGAGATCCCCGAGCACGACCTCGATGCCGAGCTGCCGCCCTACTACCGGCCGGCACCGGACGAGAAGGCGGCCATCTACCTGGCCGAGCGGCGCCGCGCCCTGGGCGGGCCACTCCCCCGGCGGATGGTGCGGTCGGGACCACTGCCAGGGCCCGACGGGGCCGCGTTCGCCGATCTCCTGGCCGGGTCGGGCCGCCAGTCGGTCTCCACCACCATGGCGTTCGCCCGCCTGCTGCGCTCGCTGGTCCGGGATCCCTCGATCGGCAAGCGCATCGTCCCCATCGTCTCAGACGAGGCCCGGACCTTCGGGCTCGAATCCCTGATCAGCGAAGTGCAGATCTATGCCCCCGAAGGCCAGCGCTATACACCGGTGGACGCCGGGCTCGCTCTCCACTACGCCGAGAGTGCCAGCGGTCAGGTACTCCAGGAGGGCATCAGCGAGGCCGGCGCAGTGGCCGCGTTCACCGCCGCGGCGACCTCGTACGCCACCTGGGGCGAGCCCACGATCCCCTTCTACCTCTTCTACTCCATGTTCGGCTTCCAGCGGGTGGGCGACCTTCTCTGGGCCCTCGGGGACTGCCGCGGCCGTGGGTTCCTCCTCGGATGCACCGCCGGCCGGACCACCCTCAACGGAGAGGGCCTCCAGCACCAGGACGGCCACTCCCTCCTGCTGGCGTCGACGGTGCCGAGCGTGGCCGCCTACGATCCCGCCTTCTCCTACGAGGTGGCCACCATCATCGAAAACGGCATCCGCCGGATGACCGGTCCCGAACCGGAGGACCGCATCTGGTACCTGACCCTCTACAACGAGAACTACCCGATGCCCGCCCTGCCCTCCGACCCGGCAGAAGCCGAAAAGGTGCGCCTGGGCACGATCAAGGGTATGTACCGGTTCGCGCCCGGCGGGAGCGGATCGATCCGGGCTTCCGTGCTGTTCTCCGGGTCGGCCTGGCAGGCGGCAGCCGGCGCCCAGCGGTTGCTGGCCACCGACTGGGGCGTCGATGCCGATCTGTGGTCGGTGACCTCCTACAAGTCACTGCGGGAGGATGCCATCTCGGTCGAGCGCTGGAACCGCCTCCACCCGGGCGGAACCGGTCGCACACCGTTCGTCACCGAGCAGTTGGCCGGTTCACAAGGCCCGATCGTCGCCGTCTCCGACTTCATGCGGGCGGTCCCCGACCAGGTCTCGAGGTGGATGCCCAGACCGTTCACCTCCCTCGGCACCGACGGGTTCGGCCGTTCCGACACGAGGGACGTCCTGCGCCGCTTCTTCGAAGTCGATGCCGAGCACGTGGTGGTCGCCGTGCTCCACAGCCTCGTCGCCGAGGGAAGCATCCCGCCGGGCACCGATGCAGATGCCATCGAGCGCTATGGCATCGACCCGGCGGCAGCCGACCCCTGGTCCTCCTGACCCGGTCCCGTGCCCGGCTCGGGATGGGCGCGGCCCAGCCGTAGGATCCGGACGTGACCGCGCTGATGGTGCAGGGGGTGTCGAGCGACGCCGGCAAGAGCCTCCTCGTCACCGCGCTGTGCGCCTGGTCCCGCCGCCTCGGCATCCGGGCCGTGCCCTTCAAGGCGCAGAACATGTCCAATAACGCCCGGACCGTCGACGGCGGTGAGATCGGAAGCGCCCAGTGGCTCCAGGCCTTGGCCGCCGGAGTGGATCCCGACGTCCGCATGAATCCGGTCCTCCTCAAGCCCGAGAGCGAGACCCGCAGCCAGGTCGTTCTCAACGGCGTCGTCAGCGAGGAGCTCACATCGATGCCCTGGCGCGGCAGATCGGCCCGCCTGTGGCCCCACGTGACCGCGGCGCTGGCATCGCTCTCCGACGAGTTCGACGTGGTGATCATCGAAGGGGCGGGTAGTCCGGCCGAGACCAATCTGTGGTCCGACGACATCGCCAACATGGCGGTGGCCGACGCGGCCGACGCCCCGGTGGTGCTGGTGGCCGACATCGATCGCGGTGGCGCGTTCGCACATCTCTACGGGACCTGGGCCCTGTTTCCCACGCCCTGGCAGGCGCGCATCGAGGGGTTCGTCCTGAACAAGTTCCGGGGTGATCCCGACCTCCTGGCACCGGCGCCTGACGATCTGGCCGCCGTCACCGGGGTTCCCACCGTCGGGGTACTCCCGTGGCTCGACCACGGTCTCCCCGACGAGGAGGGCCCGACCCCGATCGCCGGGCCCGGCCGGGGACGGCAGGTGTCGATCGTCTGCGGTCCCTTCGCATCCAACCTCGACGAGTTCGCGCCACTGCAGCAGGTGGCCGACGTCAGCTGGGTGCGTGCCGCCGGCCGGCTCGGGTACGCCGATCTCATCATCCTGCCCGGCTCCAAGCACGTGGCCCACGACCTCGACTGGCTCCGCCGGACCGGCCTGGCCGGGGCCGTGACCCGTGCCGCGCAGGATGGAACCCCGGTACTCGGTGTCTGCGGCGGGCTACAGATGCTGGGGCGGCAAATCGATGACCCGGAGGGCGTCGAAGGGGCTGCCGTCGGCCTCGGGCTGCTCCCGGTGGAGACCCACTACCGGGCCTCGAAGCGCACGGCCAGGTCCTCCGCGTCCTTCGGGCCGCTGGCACCCCCGTGGTCGTGGCTCGGTGGACGCCAGGTGTCGGGTTACGAGATCCGCCACGGGACGACCCGGGCCCTCGCTCCTGTCGAGGTCGTGCCCGGCGGGCTCGCCTTCGGGGCCGCCAACGTGATGGGGCTGTACCTGCACGGGCTGTTCGAGGATCCGGCCGTACTGGAGGCATTCTGTGGCCGGGTTCCGCCGCTCCTCGGCTCCACCTTCGAACAGCTCGCCGATGCCGTGGACGAACACCTGGACACCGGCTGGATACGGTCGCGACTCGGAGGGGCGGGCGATGCGCAGGCATCCGGGCCCGTCGGGCGACCGGAACCGTCGTCGCTCATCGAACACCGACAGGGCATCGAACGCCGGCAGCTCATCGAACACCGACAGCTCATCGAACACCGACAGCTCATCGAACCCCGGCATGGCATCGAACATCGGCATGGCATCTAACATCGGGAGCGTGGACGTCGGCCCCGCCTCGAGCTCCGACGTGCTCCCGATCACGCTGTTCGGGAATCCGGTCCTCCGCCGCCGGTGTCAGGAGGTCACCGACTTCGGTGACGACCTCGCCCTGCTGGTCAACGAGATGTTCCGGACCCTTCACACAACCGACAACGGGGTCGGGCTCTCCGCCAACCAGATCGGGCGCACGGAGCGTGTGTTCGTCTTCGACTTCCACGACGGGATGGTCGGCCACGTGGTCAACCCGGTGGTCGTGGCCATGGGCGGTGAGCTCCAACAAGGGGAGGAGGCGTGCCTCTCGCTGCCGGGTCTCGGGCTGCCCACCGCCCGGCTCCTGCGCTGTGGTGTCCACGGCGTGGACATGCACGGAGCGGGCGTGGACTACGAAGGGGAGGGCCTGGCGGCGCGATGCTTCCAGCACGAGCTCGATCATCTGAACGGGAAGCTCTTCCCCGACCTCCACCCGGTGGGCGTACGGAAGCGCCTCGAGCGCGAGGCCGGGGAACTGGCCTGGTCCGGGCTCGACGCCCTCGATCCCCGTTCGCGCCTGTACCAGGGGTTGCCCGAGCAGCCGGATGGCTCGCACGAGCCTGACCGTCGTGGTCCACATCACCGGCGATGACGCCGTCGACAAGCTGCTCTCCGACGATCCTCTGGGCCTCCTCATCGCCATGGTCCTCGACCGGCGCGTGCGACAACAATGGAGCGTTCGGTAGGGACCCAGGCCCCGGTGTCTTGTCGACCGGACGCGAGAAGGGTGGAAGGAGTGCGCCACTCACTTCGCCCATACGGGATCCTGCGGAGGCAGCGCTCTTACGGTGCCACGTCCCAACTTTTTCATAAAATATAGGTACCTATCTAATAAGAAAGAGTCCTATACTATGTGATCATGGACATGGGAGACCCAACGCGGTCGATCACACCCACACTCGACGGACCTGTTCTCGCCGCACTGGCCAGTTCGGGCCGGCCTCTCACGGTCGGTGAAGTGGCTGTTGAAACCGTACGGGGCTCGGAGATCGGTGTCCGTAGATGCCTGGCCCGATTGGTCGCCCAGGGGCTGGTGCAGGCCACGGAGATGGGGCGGAATCGGGTTCACGAACTGAACAGAGAACATGTCGCGGCTCCCATCGCCACCATGATGGCTGATCTTCGCATCGAGCTCTGGCGTCGTATCCGAAAGGAAGTCGGCGGGTGGAAGCCAAAGCCTCTCTACGCCTGCGTCTTCGGTTCGGCAGCACGGGGCGACGGTGACGCCGACAGCGACGTGGACCTGCTCCTCGTGCACCCACCGTTCCCAGGCGACCCCAAGCTACCTCGGAAGGCGAACGTGATCGATGCGGTGGCGGCCTTCATGACTGCTCCAGTGGCCGCCTCCTCCGCTGAGGCCGCGCGCTGGCCACGACACATCGATACGTTGCGGGCCCATGTCCTCCTGTGGAGTGGCAATCAACTCCAGGTTGTGGATCTCTCTCTTGCCGAATGGATGGACAGGAGGCACAACACCACCCTGATCGACGACATCGAGCGGGACGCGATCGATCTCGCTGGCAGTTCGATGGTTGGCGAACTGGCCCGGACGAATCGGACGGTGTAGTTCTCGTGGCCAAAGCCCTCCGAACAGCGCAGTGTGGCAAGCAGGAAGCGCGTGTGCGCCTGGCCACGGCTCGGGCATACCTCGATGTTGCCACCACGGTCCTGGCCGAACAGTCTCGCGATGAGTTCCTCAGTGTGGCTGCCGGGCTGGCCGTTCTTGCTGGCATCGCCGCATCTGATGCCATCTGCTGCGCGCGACTTCGCTGCCGCCACCGGGGCGATGACCATCGAGGGGCGGCCGACCTGCTCAAGACGGCCGTGCCCGACGGAGCCAAGCTCTCCGCGTCATTTGCTCGCCTGCTTGATGTGAAAGATGAGGCCCACCATGGCGTCATTGTGGTGTCCCCCCGGAAAGCTCGCAGCGCTGTTGGATGGGCCACGGGTCTGGTGGCCGGGCGGCTGACGAAGTAGAACGGTGATCGGAAACTCGCATACGCTCGTGTTATGTCCCTGTACTTGAGTGGCGACGAAGCCGCCGACGAGCTCTTGAGTACCGATCCGCTCGCGCTACTAGTGGGCATGGTCCTCGACCAGCAGATCCCGCTCGAGAAGGCCTTCAGGTCACCGTTCGAGCTGAAGGAGCGGCTCGGCCGGCCGCTCGATGCGGCCACCTTGGCCTCCATGGACCCGGACCGTCTGGCCGACCTGTTCAGCGCCAGGCCGGCATTGCACCGGTTTCCGAAGTCGATGGCCCGACGGGTGCAGGAGGTGTGCGCCCTGATCGTCGACGACTACGGAGGGGACGCCGCGGCCGTGTGGACCACCGCCGGCGACGGCAAGCAGCTGCTGGCCAACGTGAAGGCGCTTCCCGGATTCGGCGAGCAGAAAGCGCGCATCTTCGTCGCCCTCCTCGGGAAGCAGCTCGGCGTCCGTCCCGACGGGTGGGCGCGGGCTGCGGGACCGTACGGCGAGCCCGGGACGTTCCGCTCGGTGGCCGACATCGATTCACCCGAGGCGCTGGCCAAGGTGCGCCAGTACAAACAGCGGATGAAGGCCAAGGCCAAGGCGTCGAAGCCGGGGTGAGCATCCGGCCAGGCCCGGGCGCCGGTTGGGACCTCGGGCGGCGGCGACTGTACCTGTGTTCGCCGGACCGGCCCGATCTCGAGCTCTTCATCGAGCGGTGCATCGACGGCGGCGTCGACATCGTGCAGCTACGGGACAAGCGGTTGAACGATTCCCAGGTGGTCGAATGTGCGGCCCGGGTCCAGCGGGTCTGTGCCGATCGCCGGGTCCCCTTCATCCTCAACGATCGTCCCGACCTGGCTGCGGCGATCGGTGCCGACGGCGTCCATGTCGGTCAGGAGGACATGGCTCCCGACCAAGCCCGGCGGCTGATGGGGACGCACGCCATCATCGGGTTGTCCACCCACGGGGTGGCCGATCTGGACGGGGCCATCCACGCCCCCGTCGACTACATCTCGGCCGGTCCCGTCACACCCACGCCGACGAAGCCGGGACGGGCCGGGACCGGGCTCGGCTACGTGGGCGAGGCGGCCCGGAGGTCGCCGTGGCCGGTGTGGATCACGGGCGGCGTCGATCCCACCACGGTCGTGGGGATGGTCGCAGCCGGCGCCCGCCACTTCGTCGTGGTCCGGTGGCTGACCGAGGCAACCGACCCCGAGGCGCGGGCCCGGATGCTCCGCCGGGCCATCGATCGGGCCATCGACCGGGCCATCGACCAGGTCGAGCGGGGCGCCGGAGCCTGACGGCGAACCGGGCCCCCCGGGGTGGCTAGCCGGTCGGACTGGTCGGACTGGTCGGTGCCTTGACGACCTTGGCGCCGCTCGGCAATGCCACCGGGGGCGATGAGCCGACCTGGGAGATCACCAACTGGACCGATGCCGTCTTGACCGAGAGGTCGAACTCCGAGACGTACTGACCGGACACGGTGTACGAGAAGTGCCCGGTCTCGCCGTTCTGGGTCAGGGTGAACGAGTACGTGCTGCCGGTCTGGGTGATGTTCTTCGCCGTGGCCGCGTAGCGCAGGTAATTGTGGGTCGGGTCGACGGTGGTGGCCCCCTGGCTCGGTTGTGCGTAGAAGACCAGATGGTTGGTGGAGGCTGTGGGCGAGACGGTGAGGCTCTGGTACTCCGTGTCCCCGATGACGTAGACGTAGGTGCGCTTGTTCCCGCTCTCCACGTACCCACCCAACTTGTCGGGCGCCTCGAACACGAGATAATCGGTCTGTTTGCCCTGCGGGGTCGACTCGGTGACGACCTGGCTGTAGTTGGACGCGGCCAGGGTGTTGTTGACCGCCTTCTGGAGAGGCACGTCCTTCGGTGCCTGCGACACGCCGAGCACCGCCGCCCCGCCACCCACCACGGCCACCATCACGAGGAGCAACCAGCCGATCGTCTGTCTGGGATCGTTCATCGTGGAAACGCTACGCCAGTTCGACGCGGACGGAGTTCATCCGCCGCCCGTCCGGACAGCTGCCCGGCGACGACGGCTCGTGGCCATCCTCCGCGGTACACGCTGTCGCGCTCAGATCCCGATTCGCTGGGCCAACAGCTCCCGGTGGTAGGACGGATCACCCAGCAACAGCTCCGAGGACTTGGCCCGCTTGAAATAGAGGTGGGCGGGATGCTCCCAGGTGAAGCCGATGCCCCCGTGGATCTGGATCGTCTCCGCGGCGGCGTGGAAGTACGCCTCCGAGCAGTAGGACTTGGCCAGGCTGGCCACCACCGGCAGCTCGTCCGAGTCCTCGGCTGCGGCCCAGCCCGCGTAGTACGCGGCGGACTTGGCCGATTCGACCTCGAGCAGCATGTCGGCGCACTTGTGCTTGATGGCCTGGAAGCTGCCGATCGGCCGGCCGAACTGGATGCGGGTCTTGGCGTACTCCACCGAGCTGTCGAGACACCGCTGGGCTCCCCCGACCTGCTCCGCAGCCAGGGCCACCGCAGCCAGATCAAGGGTCTTGCTCAATCCGGCCCCGGCACCGCCGTCGGTGCCGATGAGCCAGGCGGGCGTATCGGCGAACTCCAGACGGGCCTGCTTGCGGGTCTGGTCCATCGTGGCCAGCGGCGTGCGGGTCAGACCCTCGGCATCGCCTTTGACCCCGAACAGCGACAGCCCGGCGGCGGTCCGACCGACGACCAGGACCAGCCCGGCCAGGTGACCGTCGATGACGAACGACTTGTGGCCGTTGAGGGTCCAGCCCTCGCCCGACTTGGTCGCCGCCAGCGTGATCCCGTCGGCGTCCCAACGCCCCGAATCCTCGGTGAAGGCCAGGGTCCCGATCGTCTCACCGGCGGCTATGCCGGGCAGCAGATACTCCTGGGCGCTCTGGTCGCCCGAGGTGAGGATGGCATTGGTGGCCAGCGCCACCGTGGAGAAGAACGGGGCGCAGAGGAGGGCGGCTCCCATCTCCTCGAGGACGACGATCAGTTCCACGTAGGAGAACCCGGACCCGCCGAACTGCTCGGGAATGATGAGGGACTGCAGACCCAGCTGCTCCGCCATCTGGGTCCAGACGGCGCTGTCGTAGCCGTCGGTGGTCTCCATCAGCCTGCGGACCTCGGTCTCCGGCGATTTGTCCTCGAGGAAGCGTCGGACGGACTTGCGCAGCTCGTCCTGTTCCTCGCTGAAGGCGAAGTTCATCGTGGTCTCCATCCCCTGGGATCTCCTGGGCCGTGCCCGAAACGGGGACGGCGTGCCCCGTTTGTCTACCAGAACCCCGCATTGTTGACCAACGGGTCAAGAAGGCCAACTACGCTGGCCGGCGTGGGATCGACCACCGTCCCCCCCGGGGCGGAGGTCCGCTTCCACACGACATCTGACCAGGTTCCGGACCCGGACCCACGACCCTCGAGGAGCTCCCCCTGCCCGTGCCAGCCACCATCGTCGACTACAAGGACGCCACGGTCGAGGTCCATCGGCTGGTCGTCGGCCCCATGGACAACAACGTCTACATCGTGAGATGCGCCTCGAGTGGCGAATCCGTCCTGATCGATGCGGCCAACGAGCACGACAAGCTGCTCGAGCTGTGCACGGCCCTCAACGTGCGCCAGGTCGTGGAGACCCACGGGCACTGGGACCATATCCAGGCCGTCGAGGCGGTCCGCGATGCCGGTATCGGCGTGGCGGTGACCGCGGCCGACGCGGCCATGCTGCCCTCCTACGATCAGATCCTCGAGGACCGGTCCGTCCTCGAGGTCGGGAGGCTGCGCATCTCGACCATCGCCACCCCCGGCCACACGCCGGGATCGATGTGCTTCGCCGTCGAGGGCACTCCGTTGCTGTTCAGCGGGGACACGCTCTTCCCCGGCGGACCGGGCAACACCTCGTTCGAGAACGCCGATTTCCCCACCATCATCGACTCGATCGACAGGCGGCTCTTCGCCGCCTTCGACCCGGGGACCCTCGTCCTGCCCGGGCACGGTGCGGGGACCACCCTCGGGGCCGAGTCGCCCCATCTGGCGGAGTGGGTCGAACGCGGGTGGTGACCGGACCGGGGCCCGGGGCTCAGACCGCCGTCGACGGCCGGCGCGGCTCCCGGACCAGCTCGATCTCAGGGGGAAGACCGCTCACGACCAGCCCTCCGGGTACCTCGGTGCCCACCTCGATGGTCACCCTCGACCCGGCCAGCGGGATGCCTTCGACCTTCAGGTAGCCGATCCACTCGGGGAGGTTGGGGCACAGCCAGGTCTTTCCGTAGGGGATCCACGGATCGAGCCGGAGCAGCGTCCGGAGGCACATCAGGGGCGACGCCGCCGCCCAGGCCTGTGGTGAGCACGAGGTGGGGTAGCCCACGGGCACCGACAACTCCCCCCGGTCGAGCCCGCTGAACAGCTCAGG
Source organism: Acidimicrobiales bacterium (assembly GCA_049521915.1). GTDB lineage: Bacteria > Actinomycetota > Acidimicrobiia > Acidimicrobiales > RAAP-2 > Bog-756. The sequence goes on from JBEKOI010000026.1 coordinate 11,236, forward strand.
CAGTCTGCCGCCCTGCGCCGAGGCCGCGTCCATCAGGGCGAAGATGAGCTTCTGGGCGGCCCCGTCGTAACCGTAGCGGGCCAGCCCGGCAGCCACGATGGCGGTGTCATGCGGCCACACCGATCCGCAGTGGTAGCTGATCGGGTTGTAGCCACCGCTGTCCCGCGAGAGCGTGCGCACCCCCCAGCCGCTGAACATGGCCGGCGACACCAGTGCCTCCGCCACCCGGTGCGCCTTGTCCTCGTCGACGATCCCGGTCCACAGGCAGTGGCCGATGTTGGAGGTCAGCGAATCGATGGGACGCTTGTCGGCGTCGAGCCCGACAGCGAACCAGCCCTTGTCCTCGAGCCAGAAGTCACGGTTGAACGCCGCCTTGAGCTGGGCGGCCTTGGCCCGGAAGCGGTCGTAGGTGGCGGTGTCGCCCACCTCGAACGCGAAGTGGGCACTGGCCAGGTACGCACCGTAGGTATAGGCCTGCACCTCGCACAGTGCGATGGGGGCCTGGGCCACCCTGCCGTCGGCGTACCGGATCCCGTCCCAACTGTCCTTCCAGCCCTGATTGGCCAGGCCACGATCGGTGGCCCGCCGGTACTCGACGTAGCCGTCGCCGTCGGCATCGCCGAACTGCTCGATCCATTCGATGGCCCGAGCCGCGTTGGGGAGCAGCTCGTCGACCATCTCCCTGGCCTCGCCCCAGCGTCGCATCTCACCGAGGAGCATCACGAACAGCGGCGTGGCGTCGGCCGAGCCGTAGTAGATGCTCCCGCCTCCGAGTGAGAGGGAGGCGGCATCCCCGAAGCGCATCTCGTGGAGGATGCGGCCGGGCTCCTCATCGTGGCGCGGGTCGACGTCGGTCCCCTGGAACCGGGCCAGGGTCTGCAGCACGCCGCGGGCCAGATCCGGATCCACGAGAAGGGCCATCCACGCCGTCAACAGGGAGTCACGACCGAACACCGTCATGAACCACGGGGCACCGGCGGCCACCACCACCCGTTCGGGATGGTCGGGATCGAAGATCCGCAGGGCGCCGAGGTCCTCGTTGCTGCGGGCGATCACCTCCTTCAGGCCCGGATGGCTGGTCTCGACCTGGGGAACCCGGCGCCGCCACTGGGCCAGGCGCTCCGAGGGAGTGGCCCGGTCGATGGGCTGGCCGCACCGGTACCTCGGGTCGAACAACGCCCCGTCGATGGCCGGCCCGACCTCGATGCAGGTCGTCCACGTGTCCCGCGCCGGCACCACCACCTCGAAGGTGGCCAGGTCGGGGGTCACGGCAGCCGGTTCGCCGAAGCGGACGTCGACGCCGCGCACCACCCCACCCCGCCGGTAGGAGTACGTGATGGTGGGCGGCCGTTCGGCGGGGATGGGCTCGTCGGACTCCCGCCGCCCCACCTCGGGGTTGCCGGCCTTGATGCGGGCCGCCAACTCGGCCTGGGTGCCCACGATCACCTTGGTCGAGACCTCGCCGGTGGCCGGATCGGCCCCCACCCTGCCCTCTTTCACCGCGAACAGGTCGGCGAAGTCCGATCCCACGAACACCTCGATGGTGCAGAGGGCGGGCTCGTCGGCGAAATTGCGGATGGTGAGGTCCTCGCGCATCCCCTGGCCGACGTAGCGTGAGCGGAACACCATCAAGGTGGAGTCGGCCCGGCCCGGAGCGGGGAGGCATCGGGACACGAACGTGGCCGAGAACGGATCGTCGGTGATGGCGGCCAACGGCTCCGTCCTGGACCCGTTCACCAGGACCTCGAGTCGGGACAGGATCCGGGTGTCCCTGAAGAAGAGCCCCTGCGCTGCACCGGCGGCCATGTCGCCCGAACTCCCGCTGATGGCGAAGGTCGACTCGTCCACCAGGGTCACCACGTTGGCGGTCGAATCGAGGCGGGCCACCGGACCGGCAAAGTTCCACGGGTCGGCCATGCGGTTACCGTACTGGTTGACCTGGGCACATGCGCAATTCCGGGGCCGTGACAGGCCCTGTCTCGATTCCTCCTATACCCGTAGGAGAAAGTCACGAATGGAGCTAAGATCATCCCGTGCCCAGTGACACCGACCAGCACCCCGAAAGCGGGGCCCCCCTGCTCCAGATCGACCGGCTCCACGTGGCCGTGGAGGGCCAGCCCATCCTCAGAGGCGTCGATCTCACCGTCGAGTCCGGTCAGGTGCACGCCCTGATGGGTCCGAACGGCTCGGGCAAGTCGACGCTGGCCAACGTGCTGCTCGGCAACCCCAACTACGAGGTCACCTCCGGGTCCATCCGCTTCCTGGGTGAGGACGTGACCTCGTGGGCGCCCGACGTGCGGGGCAAGGCAGGGATGTTCCTCGCCTTCCAGGAGCCCGAGGCGATCGGCGGTGTGCCGGTCATCCAATTCCTCCGCCAGGCCCTGTCGGCCCGCAGGGGCATGGACATGTCGGTGCTCGAAGTGCGCCTGATGATGATGGAGTGGATGGAGAAGCTGGGCATGGATCCGGCCTTCGGGGAGCGCCACCTCAACGACGGGTTCTCCGGAGGCGAGAAGAAGCGAAACGAGATCCTCCAGATGGCCATCCTCGAGCCCGAACTGGCCGTGCTCGACGAGACGGACTCCGGGCTCGATGTGGACGCCTTGCGTACCGTCGCCCGCGGGGTCCATGCCGTACGCGAATCACGGCCCGAGCTCGGCGTCCTTGTGATCACCCACTATCAGCGCATGCTCGACGAGCTGGCCGCCGACCGGGTGCACCTGCTCGTGGACGGGGTCATCGTGGCCGAGGGCGGCCCGGAGCTGGCACGATCACTCGAGATAGAGGGGTACGACGCATGGCGTACGTGAAAGAAGCCGCTCCACGGCTCGACGTCGCCGCCCTCCGCAAGGACTTCCCCCTGCTCGGGCGCGAGGTGAACGGCCACCCCATCGTCTACCTCGACTCGGCGTCTTCGGCGCAACGTCCGGTTCACGTCCTCGACGCCATGCGTACCTACGACGAGACCACGCACGCCAACGTCCACCGCGGGGTGTACTCCATCGCCGAGGAGGCCACCCGTCGTTTCGAAGCCGCCCGGCACAACGTCGGCCGGTTCATCGGGGCCCCCGACCCGTCGAGAGAGATCGTCTTCGCAAAGAACGCCACCGAGGCCCTCAATCTGGTCGCCCACGCGTGGGGGCGGAAGAACCTGCACGCCGGCGACGCCATCCTGCTCACCGAGATGGAGCACCACGCCAACATCGTCCCCTGGCACATGCTGGCCGAAGAGCGCGGCCTGACCATTCGCTGGATACCGGTCGCCGACGACGGCCGGCTCATCCTCGACGACCTCGCCCGTCTGGTCGACGGGGTCAAACTGGTGGGGGTCACCTGCATGTCCAACGTGCTCGGGACGCTCAACCCGGTCGCCGACATCGCCGGCGTCGCCCATGCCGCCGGCGCCGTGGTCGTCGCCGACGCGGCCCAGTCGGTTCCCCACCTCCCGACCGACGTGACCGCCCTCGGGGTCGACTTCCTCGCCTTCAGCTCGCACAAGATGCTCGGCCCGACCGGGATCGGTGTGCTGTGGGGACACCACGAGCTGCTCTCGGAGCTCCCTCCCTTCCTCGGCGGGGGGGAGATGATCCTCGACGTGCGCAAGGACGGGTTCACTCCGAACGACATCCCCTGGCGCTTCGAGGCCGGCACGCCGCCCATCACCGAGGCGATCGGCCTCGGTGCCGCGGTCGACTACCTGCGGGCGGTGGGGATGGAGGCTGTCCGGGCCCACGAGATCTCATTGACCACCTACGCCTTGGACACCCTCGACGAACGGTTCGGGGACGACATCTCCATCTTCGGCCCCGCCGACCCGAGGGACCGGGGTGGGGTGATCTCCTTTGCCTACCGCGACATACACCCCCACGACATCTCCCAGGTGCTCGACGAGTTCGGAGTCTGCGTCAGGGCCGGCCACCACTGCGCCAAGCCCCTGATGCGGCGGTTGGGCGTGAACGCCACGGCCCGCGCCTCGTTCGGTCTGTACAACGACGAGGCCGATGTCGATGCGTTGGTTCACGCCCTGACCGAGACGGGGGCGTTCTTCGGATGAACGCCGGACGGTATCCTGAACTCGTGCGATGTGACCCGGTGCCACCCTGCAACCGTCGGGGCAACCTGACCGAGGCCTCCGGCCGGGACCGTGGACGGTGCCCGGTACCGGCCGTCGGGGGGCGTTCCTGATGCCCGGACTCGAGGATCTCTACCGCGAGATCATCCTCGACCACTACCGGTCCCCGCGCAACCGCGGTGAGCTGGAGTCGCCTCCGGCCCAGAGGGTCGAGGGGTTCAACCCTCTGTGCGGCGACGAGATCGTCGTGACCCTCATCGTCGAGGGCGACGCCGTCACGGACATCAAGATCGCCGGCACCGGCTGCTCGATCAGCCAGTCCTCCGCGTCATTGATGTCGGCCGCGGTGAAGGGCAAGCCGGTCACCGAGGTACGGGACCTGATCCGCACCTTCAAGGGGATGATGTCCATCCACGAGTCCACCCTGCCGTCGACCAACGGGACAGCCGGTGACGCGAGCGGGTCCGGGGCGGACCACGAGGTGTCCGAGCCCGAGTTCATCGACATCGACGCGCTGGGGGAGCTCGCCGCACTCCAGGGTGTGGTCAAGTTCCCGGTGCGCATCAAGTGCGCCACACTGAGCTGGAACACGTTGTTGCAAGGTCTCGACGAGAGCGAGTCGAAGGCCTGATCGGGCCTCCGGGCTGGGGCGTGACCGGTCAGCCGTAGGCGGCGTACCCCGAGCGGTCGACGATGTCGGCCAGCTCGCTTCCCCCGGTGGCCACGACACGACCCTCCGACAGCACGTGCACGACGTCGGGACGGAGGACGTCGAGCAGCCTCTTGAAGTGGGTGATGGCCAACACCCCGAGACCCCATTCCGCCACCCCCTCCTGCACCCGCCGTCCGACCGCACCCAGCGCATCGATGTCCAGCCCCGAGTCGATCTCGTCCAGGACGGCGAAGCGCGGACGCAACACGCCCAACTGGAGGGTCTCGTTGCGCTTTCGTTCCCCGCCCGAAAGGTCGACATTGAGTGGCCGTTCGAGGAAGCGCTCGTCGAAGCCGATGCGACGGGCCTCCTCGGCCAACCGCTCCCCGACATCGACGACGCCATCGCCCTCGGTCCCATGGGTCGGGACCCCGCGGCGAGCCGCGGTGAGCGACTTCACCAGCGAAACCCCGGGAACTTCGATCGGGTGCTGCATGCCGAGGAACAGACCGGCACGAGCCCGCTGCCACGTCGGGAGGGCGAGGAGATCGATGCCGTCGAGGGTCACGGTACCGCCCAGGACCTCATAGCCCGGCCGGCCCATCAACACGTGGGCCAGCGTGCTCTTCCCCGACCCGTTGGGACCCATGACGGCATGGACCTCCCCGCTGCGCACGGTGAGCGTCACTCCCCGGAGGATCTCCCGGCCGGGTATGCCGGCCCGGAGACCGTCGATGCACAGCTCGCCCGTGCTCATGGCACCACCACCGACACGTCGTCCCCCTCGATCTCCACGCGGTAGACGGGGACCGGTCGGGTGGCGGGGAGGGAGCAGGGCCGGCCGGTCCGCAGATCGAAGGTGGATCCGTGCTTGGCGCACTCGATCTCGCACTCGTCCGCCAGGACCTCCCCGTCGGCCAGCGAGAAATCCTCATGACTGCATCGGTCGCCGACGGCGTAGAAATCGTCGTCGATCCGCACCAACGCCACCCGCAGCCCGTCCACGTCGAACCGCCTGGCCTCGCCGGCGGACAGGTCGTCCCGGCCGCACAGCCTGACCGATCGCCGCGCACCAGCTCCGGCTGCCGTGGCCTCAGGCATCGCGTGCTCCGGCCCGGTCGGCCAGGGCGGTGCCAATCATCGACCGCGTGCCGGCGATGGGCACCTGTTCGGAGATGTTCTCGAAGAAACCGCCGACGATGAGGCGTTCGGCCACATCCGGCTCCACGCCCCGCGACTCGAGGTAGTAGCGCTGGTCCTCGTCCACCGGTCCGACCGTCGAGCCGTGGCTGCACTTGACGTCGTTCTCCTCGATGTCCAGGTTGGGCACGGAGTCGGCGTGTGCACCCTCGTCCAGGACCAGGTTGTGGTTCGTCTGCATGGCGTCGGACTTCACCGCCCCCCGCCGGACCCGGATCAAACCGCTGTAGACGGAGTGCGAGTGGTCGGCCACCGCTCCCATGAAGAGCAGATCGCTGGTGGTACGCGGGGCAAGGTGGTCCTGCAGGGTCCGGAAGTCGAGCATCTGATCGTCCCGACCGATGAAGGCGGCCCGGAGCTTGCTGGTCCCGGACTCACCCTGCAGGGCCGAATCGGTCCGGAGCCGGGCATAGCTTCCACCCAGTGCCACCGCGAAGCTCTCCAGGGTGGCATGGGATCCGATGGCGCTGGCCTGATGGGCGAGCTGCCAGGTGTCGGGACCCAACGCCTGGACGCTGACGTAGGCCAGGGTGGCGTCATCGCCCACCCGGATTTCGGCCACCGGCACCACCAGGTGCTCCGAACTCCGGGCCCGGCGGTCCGCCGGCGGCGGGAGGTTGCCGGAGGGGAGGTCGGCCAGGAGCCCGGCGTCGACATCGACGACGATCTCCACCACCCCGGCCGTCGACGCCGCGCCGCTGCGGATGAACGTCCGAGGGAACACCGCGTCGCCACCGCCACCGCTGATCACATGGACGATCACGATCGGATCCTCGATGACCGCATCGGCGGCGATGTCGACGACCAGAGGGTCCACTGCGAATGCATCGTTGAGCAGAACGAATTCGCGGGACTCGGCGATGACCGAACCCAACAGGGACTCCATCTCGGCCAGTTCGGTGGCCCGACCGAGGGACAAGACGTGGTCGCCCACCGAAGAGGCCACGGTGGCCAGCACCCCGTTGATGGTCACCACGAGGCCCGAGCGCGGCCCGAGGCTGCCGACCAGTCTGTGGATCCGGTCCGAGGGGGACGGACCGGGGTCGTTGTGCGGATCGACCGGTACGGTGCCGGACGGACGGAAACGGTCGAGGTCGAGCGCGTCGATCCGGCTGTACCGCCACACCTCGTCCTTCTCACTGGGCATGACCGACGAGGAGAACGCATCCGCCGCGGCCACCCGTCGCCGTTGCAACCAGGGCAGCCCGGGGAGGGTGGCAGCGGTTTGGGTGTTGAAGGTGGACAGAGCGACAGCCTTTCGCGCAAGGAGGCCCGGGTTACGAGCCTCGTGGTCCATACTACCCGTCCGTTTCGGCCCTCCGACCTCTGGCTCCGACCTCGGTGTGGCCGGCGGACGAGACGATCGCGTGGTGTGCGGCCTACGCTCGGGACCATGACTCCGCCTCCGGCATCGGCCATCGATTCGTTCACCTCCGAGGTCCTCTCCGTGGAGACCGACGGCCATGTGGCCACCCTGTGGCTGGACCGGGAGGAGAAGCGCAACGCCCTGGGCCCCGCCTTCTGGTCCGATCTCCCCCGGGCCATGGCCGTCATCGGATCCGACCCGGAGGTCCGTGCCGTGGTCGTCGCGGCCCGTGGACCACATTTTTCGGTTGGCCTGGACCTGGTGGCCATGGCGGGCCTGACTGCACCGTCCAGCTCCGGCACCGGGCTGCCCCCGTCGATGGCGGCGCGGGCCCGGTCGGCCCGGGTGGAGATCCTGCGTCTCCAGGCCTCGGTGACATCGGTGGCCGAGTGCCATGTGCCGGTCATCGCCGCCATCCAGGGCTACTGCATCGGCGGTGGCGTGGACCTGGCCGCGGCGTGCGACATCCGCCTGGCCAGCAACGACGCCGTCTTCTCCGTGCGTGAGACCAAGGTGGCCATCGTGGCCGACCTGGGCAGCCTGCAGCGCCTTCCCGGCATCATCGGGAAGGGTCACGTCGCCGAACTGGCCTACACCGGCAAGGACATCACCGCCGACCGTGCCCTGTCGATCGGGTTGGTCAACCTGCTCAGCCCCGATGCCGACGCGGTGGTGCGCGAGGCCAGGGCCATGGCCGCGGAGATCGCCGCCAACTCGCCCCTGGCCGTACAGGGAACCAAGGCGGTGCTCACGGCGGGGGAAGGGAGCTCGGTGGCGGAGGGCCTCGAGTACACGGCCACCTGGAACGCCGGCTTCCTGGCCTCCGACGACCTGGCCGAGGCGATGACCGCCTTCATGGAGAAACGCCCCGCCACCTTCACCGGCCGGTAGGCGCCGGGCACCGGCGGCTGATCAGCCCTTGCGCCTCCACCAGCGACCCTGCCTGCGTTCCTCCCGCTCGTCCTCCTCGCGCACCTCGGCCAGCACGTCGGGCCCGACGGCGTTGATGATGTTTTCGGCCTGGTCGAGCAGTTCGGCCGCCTCAGGACCGGGGACATCGGGCATGGGCTCGAGCGCGGGCTCGACCAGCGAGCCATGGGCCCACCCCACGTCAGCCAGGCGGCGGACGTAGGACGGGCAGTCGTCGGGACACTTCCAGGGCGCCTCGGGGGCCAGATCCAGAATGCAGAACCTGGCCACTTCCCCGGAGTCGTAGGTCCGGCTCTGAAAGTGCTTGCACTCTTCCCTCATCGGCATGAATACATCTTGCCTCTCTGACGAGACGGCCGCTCGACGCGGTCCCCGTCGGCGGGAAACGCTCAGGTCAGCCGACCGAGCCCTCCATCTGAAGTTCGATCAAGCGGCTCCACTCGACGGCGTACTCCATGGGCAGGGTCCGGGTGATCGGCTCGATGAACCCGTTGACGATCATCCCCATGGCCTGGGTTTCGGACAGGCCCCGGCTCATCAGGTAGAAGAGCTGGTCGTCCCCGACCTTGGACACCGTGGCCTCGTGCCCGATCCGGGCGTCGCGCTCGGCCACCTCCATGTAGGGCTTGGTCTCCGATACCGCGGTGTCGTCGAGCAGGAGGGCGTCGCACCGGACGAAGCTCTTGGAGCGCTTGGCCCCCTCGTCCACATGCACCTTTCCCCGATAGGTGGTGATGCCGGCATCCTTGGAGATCGACTTGGACACGATGGTGGAGGTGGTCTCGGGCGCGCAGTGGTACATCTTGGCCCCGGCGTCTTGATGCTGGCCCGCTCCGGCGTAGGCCACCGAGAGCACCTCGCCCGAGGCCTTCGGGCCCATCAGGTACACCGAGGGGTACTTCATGGTCAGGCGGGAGCCGATGTTGCCGTCGATCCACTCGACGTGGGCCTCCGCTTCGGCCCGGGCCCGCTTGGTCACCAGGTTGTAGACGTTGTTGGACCAGTTCTGGATGGTGGTGTAGGTGATCCGTGAGCCCTCGAGGGCCACCAGCTCCACCACCGCCGAGTGCAGCGAGTCGCTGGTGTAGACCGGGGCCGAGCAGCCTTCGATGTAGTGCACCTGGGCGCCGACGTCGGCGATGATCAGCGTCCGCTCGAACTGGCCCATGTTCTCCGCGTTGATACGGAAGTAGGCCTGGAGCGGCTGGTCGACGACCACGTTGGGGGGCACGTAGATGAACGAGCCCCCGGACCACACCGCCGAGTTGAGGGCGGCGAACTTGTTGTCGTTGGGCGGGATGATCTTTCCGAAGTACTTGCGGACCAGATCGGGATACTCGCGAACCGCGGTGTCCATGTCGCAGAAGATGATCCCCAGGGCCTCCAGGTCCTCGCGGTTGCGGTGGAACACGACCTCGGACTCGTACTGGGCCGTCACGCCGGCCAGGTACTTGCGCTCGGCCTCGGGGATGCCCAGCTTCTCGTAGGTGTTCTTGATGGCGTCGGGCAGATCGTTCCAGTCCTCCACCTGACCCGACGTGGGCTTGATGTAGTAGTAGATGTCGTCGAAGTCCAGGTCGGGCATGTTGACCGCGAACCATTCGGCCATCTCGCGCTTCTCGAAGCGCTGCAGGGCCCGGAGGCGGAACTCGCGCATCCACTCGGGCTCTTTCTTCATCGCCGACATCTCACGGACGATCGACTCGTTCAGCCCCTTCTTGGGCTTGAAGACGTAGTCCTCTTCGTCGGACCACCCAAGTTTGTATTTTCCGAGGTCGAGATCGGTGGTCGTCATATGGGCTCCTGAGACGCCGTCCGGGCGGACAGCTGATTTCTCCTATACAGATAGTAACAACCCCCGGGCGGATCGAGAACGGGGGGCACCCATTGGGGGCAGAAAGACGTGCCATCCTGGTCGGATGGCCCCCAGATCGATCTCCGGTACCCCGGACGCCCTCAGGCCCCCGACCCCCGAACGGCGCCCGGTCCGGCTCGAGGCCCATGGCGACGTCCGCATCGACGACTGGTACTGGCTGCGGGACAAGGACGATCCTGCCGTCATCGAGCACCTCGAGGCCGAGAACGCCTACACCGAGGCGGTGATGGCCGGCACCG